>CAZCVB010000062.1:0-11196 GCA_964501805.1 uncultured Desulfobacteraceae bacterium
GCCCCGGATTCCGAGACCGCGAAGATGCTGGCCCAGGAATACCAGGAAAAGAGTATTTATGTCTTTATGGCCGCCAACCAGTACGGGACGACCTTTGCCGAGCAACTCATTGAACAGGGGGTCCAGATCGGCTGGAACACGCGGCTGGTGCCCTTTGGGCCGGATATCTCCGCAGCCGTGTTCGCCCTTGGGTTCGCCAACCGCGCCGGCATGTCCTTCGGCGGTATCCAGCCGGGGGACTACAAGAAGATGCTGGCCTACCAGAAAAACCGGATCTTTGCGTTCGTGAACGCGCTCGGCGACGTGAACGCCGAGTGGGCCGCCAATGCGGCCGGCGCCATCAACTGGGGTTTCCCGACCATCGCGGATACGGATATCCCGGAAATCCTGCCCACCGGGATCTGTACATATGAACATATCGTGGCCAATGTTCCCCTTGAAGAGATGAGCCAGAAGTCCATTGAGGTACGGGGTCTCAAGGTCACGGTAAGCGAGATCGACATCCCCCTGGCCTACGGTCCGGCATTTGAAGGCGAGCGGGTCCGGAAGGATGATCTCTATCTGGAAATGGGGGGCTCCAAGACCCAGTGTACCGAGCTGTGCAAGATGGCCGACATGAACGCCATTGAAGACGGAAAGGTGGAGGTCATCGGGCCTGACGTAACCGACATAAAGAAAGGGGATTCGCTTCCCCTGGGTATCTTCGTGCAGGTGGCGGGTCGGGAGATGCAGGAGGACTTCGAGCCGATCCTGGAGCGGCAGATCCACCATCTCATCAATTACGCGCAGTACATCATGCATATCGGGCAGCGGGATATCTCGTGGATCCGTGTGAGCGGGAACGCCATTGAAAAGGGCTTTACGCTCAAGGATATCGGCGTGATCCTGCATGCCAAGTTCCACCAGGATTTCGGCAGCATCCTGGACAAGGTCCAGGTAACCCTCTACACCAAGAAAAAGGATGTGGATGAGCTGACCAAGACGGCCCGCGCCGAGTACAAGAAGCGGGACGAGCGCGTGGAGAACATGACCGACGAGACCACGGAGATCTTTTACTCCTGTACCCTGTGCCAGTCATTCGCCCCGAGCCATGTCTGCGTGGTCAGCCCGGAACGGACCGGGCTGTGCGGGGCGTACAACTGGATGGACTGCAAGGCCTCCTATCAGATCAACCCCACCGGGCCCAACCAGCCCGTGGAAAAAGGCGAGTGTCTGGATCCGGTACTGGGGCAGTGGAAGGGTGTCAACGAGTTTGTATACAAGGCCTCCCGCCAGGCCATTGATCATTACAACTTTTACAGCGTTGTCCATGATCCCATGACCACGTGCGGATGCTGTGAGTGTATCGCCGCGGTGCTTCCCGGCTGTAACGGGGTGATGACGGTGAACCGGGAATACTCCGGAATGACGCCCTGCGGCATGAAGTTTTCGACCCTGGCCGGTGTCATGGGCGGGGGCCAGTCTACTCCCGGGTTCGTAGGTCACGGTAAGTTCAATCTCACCCAGCGCAAATTCATCGCCGGTGACGGCGGGTTGAAGCGTCTGGTGTGGATGCCCACCTCGCTGAAGGAAGAGTTGCGGGAGCGCCTGATCATGCGGGGAAAGGAAGAGGGCATTCCCGATCTTATCGACCGCATTGCCGATGAAACCGTTGGAACTACAGAGGAAGAGGTCCTGGCGTATCTCAAGGAAAAGGACCACCCGGCCTTGAAGATGGATCCGATCGTCGGGTAGAGGTCAAATGACGGGTTGGGGGACGCCCGGGCCGGGACAGGGCTGAGGAGGCGCTTGCCCGCACGGGTGTCCAACCCCACAACCAATGCATATGTAAGGAGAACGACATGGGATTAACGGGAATTCAAATTTTCAAGATGTTGCCGAAGACGAACTGCGGTGAGTGCGGTGTCCCCACGTGCCTGGCCTTTGCCATGAACCTGGCATCCGGGAAGGCCGAGCTGGATGCCTGCCCGTATGTATCGGACGAGGCACGGGAACAATTGGCCGAGGCCTCGGCGCCCCCCATCCGGCCGGTGGCCATCGGGGCCGGTGTCCGCGCCTTCAAGGTGGGCGGCGAAACGGTCCTGTTCCGACACGAGAAAACATTTTACAATCCGACGGCATTGGCCGCGACCATTCCTTCGGATATCTCCGCGGACGACCTGGCAACAAAGCTGAAGGAGTGGAACGCCTTCCAATTCGAGCGGGTGGGCCTCAACCTGCGTCCTGAACTGGTGGCCCTGAAGGATGTAAACGGTGATGCGGGGATGTTTGCTGCTGCGGCCAAAAAGATCGCCGAAGAGAGCGAATTCGGACTGGTGCTCATGACCGACAGCGTGGACGTGATGACGGCGGGGGCCGAGGCCTGCGCCTTCAAGAAGCCGCTTTTGTACGCGGCCACCGTTGATAACGCCGAGGCCATGGGAAACCTGGCAAAGGAAAAAGGTCTTCCCTTGGCTGTCAGGGCGGAGAACGTGGAAGGGCTGATTGCTTTGAGCGATCAGCTCACGGGGATGGGGCTCAAGGACCTGGTCCTGGATTCGGGGGCCCGGGAGATGAAGCAGCTTTTTGAGGACCAGGTGGCGATCCGCCGGGCCGCCCTTAAGACCGGCAACCGTTCCCTGGGGTTTCCCACCATCACCTTCCCCTGCGAGATGGCGGGAAACCTGGATGTGGAAACCATGATTGCTTCCCTCCTGATTGCCAAGTATGCGGGAATCGTTGTCCTTTCCGATTTCAAGGGCGGCAGCATTTTTTCGCTCCTGGTGGAACGTCTCAATATCTTTACCGACCCGCAGCGGCCCATGACCGTAACGGAAGGGATCTACGAGATCGGCGGGCCGGATGAGAATTCGCCGGTGCTGGTCACAACCAATTTTTCCCTCACCTATTTTATCGTCAGTGGTGAAATTGAGGGTAGCCGCGTGCCGAGCTGGCTCCTGATAATGGACACCGAGGGTCTTTCGGTGATGACCGCGTGGGCGGCCGGAAAGTTCTCCGGGGACATGGTCGGAGCGTTTGTCAAGAAGAGCGGGATCGCCGACAAGGTGAAACACAAAAAGGTGATCATTCCGGGTTATGCGGCGGCCATCAGCGGAGAGATGGAGGAGGAACTTCCGGACTGGGAGATCCTGATCGGACCCCGGGACGCCTCGTTGATTCCGAAATTTCTCAAAGATATGTCCTGATTCCAACGCGGATCCCGGCCGGTTGCGTGACGGCGCGGCCCGGAAACAGGTTGCCGGGGGCCCCGGGGCCCCCGGACCGAGATCCAACAACCCAAACTGAGAGGGAGACGACCCATGCTATTAATCGGAGAGAGCTTGAACGTGATCAACCGTGTGATCGGAAAGGCCTTCAAGGAGAAGGATCCGGGTCCCATCGCCGAGGAGGCAAAGCGGCAGAAGGAAAAGGGGATGGACTGGATCGACATCAACCTGGGTCCGGCACGGAAAGGCGGTCCGGAGCTGATGGAATTTGTGGTGAAGACCGTGCAGGAGGCCATCGGAGATACTCCCCCGCTCGCGCTTGACACGTCCAATATCGAGGCCATGGAGGCGGGACTGGCGGTCCACAAGGGCAAGGCCATTATCAATTCCATCATGGTCCGGCCGGAGCGTTATGAGAAGATGATCCCGCTTGCCGTCAAATACAAGGCGGCCATGGTGGCGCTGATGTGGGGCCCCGAGGGCCTTCCAAGGGATGAAAACGAGCGGGCCGCGCTGGCGGTGGAGCTGGCCTATGCGGCCAACGAGGCCGGGGTGCCCAACGAGGACATGTTTTTCGACGGGATCGTGACCCCGGTCAACATTCAGCAACCCCAGGCCCTGAGCCTGATGGCGTTTCAGGAGATGCTTCAGGATATCGTGCCAGGCGCCAAGTCGACGTGCGGTCTTTCCAACATCTCCAACGGCCCTCCCGACCGGCTCCGCCCGATCCTGAACCAGACGTTCATGGTCATGCTGGAGCGGAAGGGGATGTATTCCTGTATTGCGGATCCTTATGATGACGGTCTCATCAACCTCGCGCGGGGAAAACGGCCGGATATCGTCGAGTTGATCCACAAGGTGATGGACGGTGAGGCGATTGACGAGGCGTCCCTGCCGGATGAGCCCAATGACGGCTGGAAACCGATCGATTACGTCAAGACAACCCGGGTTATTCTGGGACATTCTCTCTATTCGGATTCCTGGCTGGAACTGTAAAACCGTTGCGGCGCGGGTGAGCCCGGTCCCGGGAAAGGACCGGGGCCCGTGTCGGGCCTGCCGGAGCAGGCCGAATCAGGTGCCGAAACCGGCCCGAAGATGGAAACGGACCTCCCCATGTACGCATCACGGGTGTGGGGGGGTCCGCTGTTTTTGGTCCCGGAATGCGTGGCGTCCCGGCGATAGCCGCCGCTTGACAATCGCGTGCGAGTGTTTAAATTTTTTGTTAGTGTCATTGGCCGGTGCGCGTCGTCCCCGTCGATTTCGGTCTTTTGACAACCGGGCCGTTTTTCCTGCGGTCTTGCCGGACATACCGGCGTGGTCTTGATGAGAATTTCGCGAGGGGATTTTTCGCGGACAGGGTGAAGGAGAAGACATGGAGAAAATCGGACCGTCCTGCGGTGCGACGCCTGCGGATCTCGAGCGGGCCGAGCAGGATAAGATGATAGAGAACAACCTGGCAAGGATCGGAAGAAAAATTCTGGTAATGAGTGGAAAGGGCGGGGTCGGGAAGAGCACGGTGGCCAGTTACCTGGCCCTTCTGCTGAGTTCTGAGGGTCATAAGGTCGGCCTGTTGGACGTCGATCTCCATGGACCGAGCGTTCCGCATCTCATGAATGTCCAGGGAGGGCTGGAAATGCCCGCGGAAGGCGGCGGCGTGCGGCCTTACCGCTTTTCCGAAAACCTGGGAATCGTGTCACTGGAAATGGTGATGGGGGACAAGGATTCCGCCGTGATCTGGCGGGGACCCTTGAAAATCAGCGCCATTCGACAGTTCATATCGGACATTGAGTGGGGAGATCTGGATTTTCTTATTGTCGATTCTCCTCCGGGTACGGGGGACGAGCCGTTGACCGTGGCCCAGACCATTCCCGATGCCGAGGCGGTGATCGTCACGACGCCTCAGGAGATCAGTCTGGCGGACGTCCGCAAATCCATCAATTTCTGTCGCCAGGTCAAGATGAAGATTCTCGGGGTCCTGGAAAACATGAGCGGATTCGTCTGTCCCCATTGCGGGAAAGAGGTTCCGATCTTCGGAACCGGCGGCGGCGAGCGGATGGCGGAGCAGATGAAGGTTCCCCTTCTTGGGCAGATCCCTGTTGAGCTGGAGATGGTGGAGATGGGGGATAAAGGAAGCCTGGACGCCCTGATGAAAAAAGATGATCTGAAAATCAACCAGGCCTATGAGGCGGTCGTCAAAAAGATCGTGAACGGCTGAAGAGGTTGTTCCGGCGATGGACCGGGGACCTCATGTCAAAATTGTAAATGATGGAGGACACATAAAATGGTAAACGGAAGGATTGCCATCCCGTCCATGGGCCCCGGCGGCCTGGACGGCGAGAGATCGGGTCATTTCGGGCACTGCGATGTGTTTACGATGGTAGACGTGGAAGACGGTGAAATCAAAAACGTCACGACCGTCGCGAATCAGAGCCACGTACAGGGTGGCTGCATGGTTCCGGTGAACCTTTTGGCGCAGAACAACGTCAATGCCCTGATCGTGGGCGGCATCGGCATGCGGCCCCTCATGGGCTTCAGGCAGGTCGGCATAGATGTTTACTACGATGCCACCCGGCCCCAGATAAGACCGGTGGTGGAAGACCTGATCGCCGGGAAACTGCCCTTGATCGGAGAAGACCAGGTCTGCGGCGGGGGCGGCGGAGCCGTTCAATAGGCGGTTCGCGTTCGTTTAAGAGAGGAAAGGGCGCTTCAATGGAAGAGAAGGAAGTCAAGGACGACGTTTATAAGATGTTGTCCGAGTCCGGGTATTCGGACAAGGCCATAGAGTATTTCAGAACAAAGGAGAACATGGGCGTCATTGAGAACGCGGACCACGTGTCCGATCTCGTAGGGCCCTGCGGAGACACCATGAAGGTCTCCTTCAATGTTGAAAATGACCGGATCGTCGACGCCAAGATGCAGATCCTGGGATGCCCGGGCGCGGTGGCCTCCGGTTGCGCCGTGGTCAATCTCGCAAAGGGGAGGACCCTGGAAGAGGCGGCCGGGATTGACCTGGACGTTCTTTACAAGGATCTGGAGAAATTGCCCGACAAGAAGATCCATTGCGCCCGCCTGGCCATAAAAACGCTTCAAAAGGCCCTGAAAGAATACCGGGAGAAAACCATGGGTCGGGAACGGTCCGAAAGCACGGGAGGAGCGGCATGAAAATAGCGGTGACATCAACGGGAACGGATCTTGATTCCGAGGTCGATCCGCGGTTTGGAAGGGCCCCTTATTTTCTGCTGGTAGATTCCGAAACCCTTGATTTTGAGGTCCTCGACAACAAGGAAAACGTGAATGCCCTGAAGGGGGCGGGCATCCAGGCCGCCGGAATGGTGAGCGAAAAGGGGGCCGATGTCCTGTTGACGGGGTATTGCGGGCCCAATGCATTCAAGGTCTTGAAGGCGGCGAGGATCGGGGTCGCCAATAACGCCGCCGGCACGGTGAGAGACGCGGTCCGCGCCTATGTGGAGGGACGGTTGCCGCTCGCGGACGAGGCCAATGCGGAGGGTCACTGGTAGGCAGGCGCTTCCGGCGGCGGCGCCTGCCGTGATGGAGGCCGAGAAGAACGATGCCCATTTTTGAGTTTGAATGCGGGGATTGCGGTCACCGCATGGAAATCCTCGTGGGAACGGACGAGATTCATCTGGTTTCATGCGGGAAGTGCGGGAGCCGGAATCTGAAAAAACTCCTTTCCGCGCCCGCCGCGGTCGCTTCAGGGAAGCGGTTTCCCGAAAATGCACCAGCGCGATGTTGCGGTGCCGACGGTCCCCCGAGTTCCTGTGAGGGGCCGGGAAGCTGTTGCGGCCGGAGGTGATGGAACGGATGATGCCGGATCATCGGCCATGCCGTTTCTCCCGGTAGTAACGGGCCATCCGGTCCAGCTGATCCAGATAATCTTTCTGAAATTCAAAGTCGCGGTAGTGGGCGATCTCCGTCCTTAAGTCCAGAATGAGCGGGTAGATATCGATTCCCTCCGAATTTTTCCCTTCCATGTCCGCCTGGTGGATAATCAGCAGGCAGTAATAAGAGACCAGCAATCGAACGGCGAAAGGTCGGCGGAACAGATAGCCCCTGCCGCCCGTCGTGTTAAGGAAAAAGCCTGCATACCGGTAAAGCATCCGCCTGGTCGGCCGTATGCCCCCGGGGTCCGGGCAGTGACCGCCCGTTACGGCCCAGCGGTAAAACAGGTCAAGGTCGAGTTCCAGGCCGTCTGATTCGTTGTCAAGGATCTCCCGCATCAGGGTCAGGTCCTTTCGTCCCACCACGCGGAAAAAGTGATAGAGATTTTGCACGATGATACGGGGATCCTTTCCCTCCCCGGCCGGGACCGGGGGATGGGCGGCCAGCCGGGCGAGAATTTTCCTGTAGCGTGCGAGCGTGTTCAGGTTCGGATATCGTCTGCGAAGGTAGTCCCTGCCGTCCAGATAATGAAAAAAACCGCGGATATCCTGGTCCAGCCGGGCGCACGCATCTTCTGCGGGCCCGGAATCGCCGGGTGCGGAGGAAATCGCCTGTGCGGGCCCGGGGACGGCCGGCGGGACGATCGGTTGCTTGACCCGGGGAGGCGGCGGCGAGCCGCTTTTTTTAACCCCGGGTGCGGGAGGCCGCATGCGCTCCGGAGGTGACGGGGTGTTTTCCCCGCCCATGTACAGGTAGATCCCGGCCGCCGCCAGGATGACCACCAGGAATATCCACCAGGAGCTTCTGCTTTTTTTTCGTTTCATCATGGAACGCCTTTCTTCGGGTTGGCCCGGCCACGGGCCTGTCACCCTGCGGGCAACGCATCCGCGCGGTCGGACCCGGGTGCGCCGGAGACGGGCAGCCGGAGCGTTACCGTGGTGCCGGCCCCTTTCCGGCTTTCGATGTTGATCTCGCCGTTGTGATGGGTCATGATCCTGTGGACCATGGTCAGACCCAGGCCGGCGCCACGGGTCTTGGATGTGAAAAAGGGATCATAGACCGAGGACAGGTCCTCGGGATCCATCCCGTATCCCGAGTCGGTAATGCGGGTTACGATGGCGTCTTGATCGCGCAGGATCTCCAGTTTCAACTCACCGCCGCCGGGCATGCATTCGAGGGCGTTTTGGATGATATTGGCAAATGCCTGCGAGATCTGGTCCCGGTCCACCGGGATTTCGGGAAGATCCCTTTCAATAGCGGTGGTGATTGTCACGCCCTGGGCCTCCGCCGGGTCCTGAAAGGCAGCGGTGACCCGGCGGAGGATCTCCTCCACGTGTTCGGGGCGTAGCGTGGGGGGTTGCAGTTGCGAGAATTCCCTGACGCGCTGGACCAGGTTTTCGAGGCGTTCCGTTTCCTCCAGAATGATCCCGGCGTATTTGTGGAGCTTCGAATGGGGATCCACCTGTTTTTGGAGTCGCCAGGCGAACCCGCCGATGGTGGTAACGGGGTTTCGGATTTCATGGGCAACGCCCTGAACCAGATGTCCCATGGCCGCCAGTCGCTCGGAACGGATGAGCCGGGCCTGGGTTTTCTTCAGTTCCTTTTCCGTCAATTGAAACCGTTTCTGTAGCCGCCGGTAGAGTTTGGCGTTGTCCAGGGCGACGGCAATAAGCTGGGACATGCCTGTCAGAAGCTCGAGATCGGTCGCTGAAAAGGGTTCGCCCGTCCGCTTGTTAAGGACCTGGAGCGCGCCGGCCGGCCGGTCCCTTAAAAGGAGGGGGACGCAGATCATGGAACGGGTCGTAAACCCGGTCCTGAAGTCAAACCGGCCGGAGAAGGCGGCTTCCTTCCGTACATCCTGGGAGACCACCGGTTTTCCCGTTTGAACCACTCTTCCGGCGATGCCTTCCCCTACTTTGAGGCGGATACGTTTAACGGGGGCCGTTTTTTTGCCCCTTGCGATCCGGACGAAAAGCTCTCCCTTTTCCTCGTCCAGTTCATAAACCGTGCTGGCCTCGGCGTTCATGAACTCCTCGGCCCATTTCATTGCATAATTGAGGACGTCCTCAATTTTGAGAGAGGAATTGATAAGGGCGCTGAACCGAAGAAGCGTGTCCAGTTCTTTTTTGTGTACATCTTTCTGGCGGTGTTTTTTCACCTCAAAGCGACCCCTCGCGGCGTGTCCGGAGACCGGGTGCCGTTTCCTGATCCGGGCGTTTGACTTTTTTATGCCGCCAATTTAGATTCGAAGAAAATCGGCGGCCGGAAACACCAAAATAATGATCAACTATACAAAAAGGCGGTCCGGTTGGCAATAATGGTCTCGCGGGCACCGGCCAGCCGGTCCCCCCGCCCCCAAAACGTGAAAGATCACATCATGAAAATTCTCCTCACCAACGATGACGGAATTCATGCGCCAGGTCTTTTCGCCCTCCGCCGGGCCCTTGCGGCGGATCATGACGTCACGATTGTCGCGCCGGAAATGGAAATGAGCGCCGTGGGTCATGCCATCACGCTGGCATCTCCTCTCAGGGTCCGGCGGGTGAGAAAAGAGCGTTCTTTTTTCGGGTATGCGGTGTCCGGCACCCCTGCGGATTGCGTGAAGATCGGGGTCCAGGAGCTGCTCCGGGAACCGCCGGACATGATTCTTTCCGGGATCAATGTGGGGGCCAATGTGGGTGTCAACGTCCTTTACTCCGGAACCGTATCCGCGGCCACGGAAGGGGCCTTCCTGGGAATCCGCTCGGCGGCCATATCCCTTGACACGGTGAACCATCCGGATTTTCGCTTTGCCGCGGAATTCAGCCGCAGGCTTATCCGGTTCATGGCGGCGTGCGGTTTGAACCGGGACACGGCCCTTAACGTGAACATACCCGCTCTCCCGGCCGCTGAGATCAGGGGCGTGGCCATTACCCGGCAGGGGACGAGCCGGTTCAAAGAGCGGTTTGACCGCCGGGTCGATCCGAGGGGAAACGCCTATTTCTGGCTGTCCGGCGAGATTCCCGTGGAGCCGGACTGTCCGGACACCGATGCCGCCGTCCTCCATTCCGGCCGGATCGCCATTACGCCCATACATTACGACCTGACGAACGAGGCGGAGCTGGCGCGCCTGCGGGCCTTGTCTCCCGGAATCCTGGACGATCTTGACGGCGAAGGATGATATTTAGGAAAAAACGCATAACGGCTCAAATGTCCGGCCAGAGATCATTCCAGGGATGCGTTCGTTCATAGGCGCGGGCGGCCTGGAGCACGAGGTCGTCCCGGAATCTTGGAGCGATAATCTGGAGTCCGGCGGGCAGGCCGGATCCGGTGAGTCCGGTCCGCACACTGGCCGCGGGGTGGCCGGATAAATTAAAAGGAAACGTAAAGGCCACGACCCCGGTGAGCGGAACCGGGCCGCCGTCGATTTCTCCGGGTGGCGGGCCTTCCGCGGAAAAGGCCTCCGTGGGCATGGCCGGGGTCAGCAGCAGGTCGAATTTGTGGAACAGATCCGCGAGGCGCCGGTTCAGCTCGCTCCTCATTTCCTGGTTTCGAGCCTGTTGTTTCAGGGTCAGGCCGCTCGCGTGGTCCAGCGCGCGCGCCAGGCTTTTCCCCATTTCCGGACGAATCCGTTCCATGTCCCGGTGAACCTGCGCGTAGATTTCGGCGGTGACGAGATCCATCCATGCACGGCCCGTATCCGGCAGCGCGCCTTCCCAGAGATCGACCCGGTGGCCCATGTCCTCGAACGATGCGGCGGCCTGTTCCGCCAGTGACAGGACGTCTTTCTGGACCCGGGCGTATCCGAGGGTGGGACTGAAAGCGATCCTCAGGCCCGGAGGCAGCCGTTCCAGTCTTTCCAGAAAAGAGCATCCCGGGGGAGGGAGCGATTCCGGGTCCGCCGGATGATCTCCCGCTGTACAGTCCATGTAAAGTGCGGCGTCTTCCACGGTCCGGGTGATGGGACCCAGTGTCCATGTGCGCGTCATGTAGAGGAGCGCGGAGGGACCCATTGGAATACGGCCATAGGTTGGTTTGAACCCGAAGCATCCTGAATAGCATGCCGGGATCCGGATGGAACCGCCGGCGTCCGACCCGGTGGACAGGGGAA
>CAZCVB010000063.1:0-11191 GCA_964501805.1 uncultured Desulfobacteraceae bacterium
TGCCCGCTCCGGGCCGCCGGGCGGGATACCGGCGGTTTTTTCGTTTGCGGGGAATAAAAATTCCTGTATATTGACGTGCGTAACCTTCGGGTTCCGGGCCGCACCGTCGTGCCCGAAGACCGGCTTCTTTCCCTGAAGAATTTTCAAAACAGGCTGTTTCACCCCGGGGAACCGTCCGCCGGCAACGGGCGGGCCCGGAAGGGGATCTGGACCAGGGGAATATCATGATGTATAACATCGGCGATGACGAACTGCTCATCAGGATAAACACCTATGACGTTCTTCGAGGTGAAGAGAGGCTCCGGATAGAGGTCTGCGAAAGGATTGCCGGGGAATCCCATCACACCTTCATGGCCTTTCCCATCGGCCTGATGGGGGAACCGGAGAAGAACTTCGTCGGCTTCGGCGAAACGGAAACCGAGGCGCTGAGGGGCTGCCTGAACCGGATCCGGAACGTCCCTTTCAAGGAAATCATCGAAGATACCGTGAACCGGCGGATTGCCTGCGAGCCCGAAGAGTGAAATCCCGAAAATCACCTCCGCGATGCGCCCGGCGGACCCGCGGCCCGATTGACGTTTGACGGACCGCCTGTTCCTGACCTAATATAGGGGACCGAACCCTCAGGACATCCGGTAAAAATGGAAAAACGACAAGGGTCAAAGCTTTTTTTCACGTTCCTCCTCTGTTTCGCAGCCCTGCTCCTGATGCTGTTCTGGACATATATCTCGGCAATCGTCCTGGCCCTTCTCATCACCAGCGTCCTCTACCCCATGTACTTCCGGATTCGCCGGGCGTTCAGGGAAAAGGACGGGGTCGCCTCCGTGTTCATGATCGTGTTCGTGTTCCTGGTCATTATCGTCCCGCTGTCGTGGTTCGTGGCCACCCTGTCCAACGAGGCCTTCGACTTTTACAAAAGGACCAGCAATACCGTTTCCATGACCCACCTCCGCCAAGCCCTTGAAAAAAACTCGGTATGGACCCGGAGGATCCGGAAGGCCGTGGAAATGGCCGGCGGTCAATTCACCCCCCAAACCGTTGAAAAAGTCGGGGCGTCCGTCGGGAAAAACATCGGTCTTTTCCTGTACAAGCAACTCAGTTCCGTGGCATCCAATCTGCTCAACTTCCTGGTGCATTTTTTCCTGATGATGCTGGTTATCTTTTATCTTTTCCGGGACGGGGTGCGGCTGAAGGATTACCTTATCCAGCTTCTGCCCATGCCGGAGGAACAGCTTGAAAAAGTGGCGAAAAAATTCCACGAGATGGGTCGCGCCATCATCGTGGGAAACGGACTCGCCGGAATCGTCCAGGGGATCCTCGGGGGCCTGGGATTTTACCTGTTCGGCCTCCACTCCCCCTTCCTGTGGGGAACGGTCATCGCGTTCATGGCCTTTCTTCCGGTCATCGGGGCGTCGATCGTTTTTATCCCTGCGGCCGCGATCTTCCTGATCCAGGGGAAAATCGGAGCGGGTCTCCTGTTTCTCGCCTACAACATCTGTTACAGCTCGGTCATGGAGTACCTGGTCAAGCCCCGGCTCATCGGACAGGGGATGCAGATGAACTCCCTCCTGGTGTTCATCGGAATCGTGGGCGGAATGAAACTCTTCGGTATCCTGGGGATCATTTATGGACCGCTGATCATCACCATATTTTTAACGCTGGCCGAGATTTACCGGATCGAATACAAGGAACGCGTCGTCTGAAACAGATCCGCAACGTTACCATCTCTCAATATCAAGGAGGAATACAGCCATGGATCCCGAGAAGATACTCAAAGGAAAAAGGGTCCTGATCGTGGATGACGAGCAGGATATCCTGGACCAGTTGAAGGAAGCCCTGGATATGTGCGAGGTGGACACCGCTTCAAGCTTCGAACAGGGGAAAGATCTCCTCAAGACCCGTTTTTACCATCTGGCGGTCCTGGATATCATGGGGGTGAGGGGCTATGAATTACTGGAGATCGCCAATGAACGAGGGGTTCCCGCCCTGATGCTGACCGCTCACGCCCTGTCCAAGGACAACCTGAAAAAATCCTTTGAAAAAGGCGCCGCCTACTACGTGCCGAAGGATGAAATGGCCCGGATCGACGTCTTTCTGGCGGACATCCTGGAGGCCAGGGAAAAGAACAAGAACGTGTTTCTGAAATGGTACGAACGGCTCAGCGGATTCTGTGAAAAGAGATTCGGGGCCAACTGGAAAGATGACGAACCCGAATTCTGGGATCATTTTCTGAAATACTGACGGCGGATTGTGCGGGCCGCGCAGGGTGAAAATTCCGGCCGCGGACGGTTTGCGGCTCCGGGTTTCGGCAAATCATCCCGGGCCGCGGTTTCCGTTGGGCCGCGCCGCAAGATGATAATGAGACGCAAGGAGGAATCGGCATGCGAAAACAGGGCGTAGGGATCACCATTACCCAGCACATTCTGAAACAACAGAGGGAAAACCCGGAGGCCACCGGCGCGTTCACCACCCTTTTGAACGAACTGATCGTGGCGGCGAAGGTCATCTCCCGCGAGGTGAACAAGGCCGGCCTCGTGGATATCCTCGGCGGTACCGGGCAGGTCAATATCCAGGACGAACAGGTGCAGAAGCTGGACGTATTCGCCAATCAGGTGGTTATTGAACGGATGCAGCACATCGGGCAACTCTGCTGCATGGGATCCGAGGAAAACGCGGACCTGATCGAGATTCCGGCCGCCTATCCCAAGGGAAACTACGTCATCCTTTTCGACCCGCTGGACGGTTCCTCCAATATCGACGTGAACGTGAGCATCGGGACCATCTTCGGCATCTACCGGAGGAAAAGCGATCCCGGGGAGGCCGACTACCTGATGGAAGACGTCCTTCAGCCGGGCATCAACCAGGTCGCCGCCGGTTATTTCATCTACGGATCCAGCACCATCATGGTCTATACCACGGGAAACGGAACCGGGGTCCACGGATTCACGCTGTATCCCAGCGTGGGCGAGTTTCTCCTCTCCCACGAGGACATCCGCATCCCGGAAAAGGGAAAGATCTATAGCGTCAACGAGGGGAATCACGCCTACTGGGACGAAAAGACCCTGGCCCTGATAAACTACTTCAAGGAGCGGGACGGGGAGACCGGACGCCCCTACACGTCCAGATACGTGGGGAGCCTGGTGGCCGATTTTCACCGAAATCTCCTGAAAGGCGGCATTTTCATGTATCCCGCCGACCTGAAGGACCCGCGGAAACCCAGCGGCAAACTGAGGCTGATGGTGGAGGCCAATCCCCTGGCCATGGTGGTGAAGGAAGCCGGGGGATACGCCAGCGACGGGCACGGCCCCATCCTGGAAATCCAGCCGTCCGAGCTGCACCAGCGGGTGCCGCTGTATATCGGGAGCAGAAAGGACGTGGAACTGGCCGAGGCCTTTATCAGCGGAAAAAGAGACGCGGCCGGTTAAGGGTGAAAAGCGGGACTCAAAAATCGCCGGAAATCCGGTCTCTCAATATCTCCACGAAGGTCTCGATCCGGAACGCCGTCCGGCTGTCCAGCTTTCCGGGCCGGTCGCCCTCCAGGGTGAGAATCGGCAGGTCCATGCTTTCCCGGAGCATGATGTCGTAGATCTGGCGGTAACAGAAGGTCTGCGTGTAGTGGATCAGGCCGTGAATCCGCCGCTCCCGCACGGCCGTTTGGATATCCCTCAACCGGCCTTCCATGTCGTACGGGTACGTGTAGGCCAGATACTGATCCACCAGGTCGGGATGATCAAAAGGCATGCTGAACTGGCGCTGGACCTCGTTATAGACCACTCTCGCGCCAAGGGATTCGATAAACGGGTAGAGGTCGGTATAGATGGGCGGCACGCCGAGATACCCCAGCCGCACCCCCTCTTTCTCCGGAGTTCGTTTCCCGGCCTCGGCAAGGAGCCGGTCCAGGTCCCGTTCAAACCCTTCCGGGTCTCCGTTGAAATCGGAGCTGGAGACCAGAAACAGGTGGTTTTCCATCCCGGTCACCACGTTTTCCCGGTATGTCATCGTGTCCAGCCTTTTGAGCTTGGTCCGGATGGGGGCCAGTCTCTTCCGCGCGGCTTCGATCCCGGACCAGGAGGCGGCCAGGGCCTTACGGAGCCGTTCCATCCGGGCGTAAAGGGTATCCCGGTCCCGGTTGAGGGGATATTCAAAGGGGATCACCCGCACCCCTTTCCGCGCAAGGAGTTCCCCCAGGGCGATGGTGTTGCTGCAATCCCCTCCCGTCACCGCGATGACCGTCCGGATGTCGCGGGCCATTACGGTCGCGTAAATCCCCTTGATCCAGGCGCAGGTATTGTGTGAAAAGCCGATCTGTTCCGCACGGCTCACCATCTCCCTCGGCGCGTCGGCGTTGATGAAGAGGTTGTTCAGGTCCACAGGCCTGAGACCCGCGGCAAGGATGATTTCAACGGGGACCGTCGCCGTGATGCCGATCAAAATCTACGCCTCCACGTAATGAAACCGGCATTCGGGCAGTTCAAGACACGTCAGCCGGTTATCGAAAACAGCGCCGGTATCCAGGCCGATTTTGTTGTCCATAATCAACGGCTCCGGGAAAGGAGTATGACCGAAGATCACCTTTTTTCCAAAATCATAATCAGAATCGATGAAGGCATCCCGAATCCATACCATGTCCTCGGCGGTCTGCCGTTCCAGGGCCACGTAGGGCCGGAATCCCGCGTGGACCACGTAATATTCCTCCAGTTCGATATACGATTTCAGGGACCCGTAAAACGCCATGTGGTCCTCGGGCACCAGGGCGTCTTCGTCCGCCGCCCTGCCGTCCTCGTAGCTGGCAAGGGTCGTCCATCCCCCGTTGGCAAGGAACAGTTCCCTCTCCCGGTCCGCCAGGAAATCAAGGAACATGGCCTCGTGATTCCCGATCAGGCAGTCCACCCGGGAGAGCCGCGAAAGGGCCAGGATGAAATCCACCACCCCCTTCGGATCTTCCCCCCTGTCGATATAATCGCCCACGAATATCAGCCGGTCCCGGCCGGGACGCCAGCTGATCTTGTCGATGAGCCGCTTCAGCATGTCGAGGCAACCATGAACATCGCCCACAATATATATTTTTTCGCTTTTCATCAAAGCCTGAAAATCAAGGGAATCCGGTCCCTTGGATCGATCCGGGTCAGGCCGGCGCGTTTCGCGGCGGCAACCGCATCCCGGTATTCCCGGGCCGTGAGACGCCGGTTGATCCATTCGTCCCGCATCGCCGTGCCGCAGGGCCGGTATTGATCCATCACGTTTATGTAGGTATCCCTGGAAACGCTTTCTGACAGAAAGGACATGATCTCTTCGGTCCCCGCCACGCCGTTGGGCATCACCAGGTGCCTCACCAGGAGCCCCCTCACGGCGACCCCTTCCCGGTCCACCACCAGGTCCCCCACCTGCCGGTGCATCTCTTTCACCGCCCGAACCGCCCGTTCCCGGTAGTCCGGAACCCGGCAGAACCGCTCTCCCCATTTATTGTCCCAGAACTTGAAGTCCGGCATGTAAATATCGAATATACCATCTAAAAAAGAAAGTGTCTCCACGCGTTCATACCCGCTGGAATTGTAGACCAGCGGCACACTCAATCCCCGATCAACTGCCAGGACCAGGGCCTCCAGGATCTGAGGCACCACGTGGGTGGGCGTCACGAAATTGATGTTGTGGCACCCCTTTTCCGCCAGATCGATCATCATGGCCGCCATCCGCTCAGGCGTTACGGCAACGCCTTCACCCCGGTGACTGATATCATAATTCTGGCAAAAACTGCACCGCAAGTTGCAAAAGGACAAAAAAATGGTTCCGGAACCGTGCTTTCCCACAAGAGGCGCTTCTTCTCCAAAATGGGCGCTGGCGGCGGCCACACCCGCCGTGCCGCCGGTTTGGCAGAAGCCGGTCTCTCCCGCAATGCGGTCGACACCGCATTCCCTGGGGCAGAGGCGGCACGCCCGCAACAGCTCCGCGGCCTGCTCGGCCCGCGCGCGGAGTTCTTCCGGCGTCAGTTTCAGATAGGACGGCGCCATGGATTCACGCATATTTCCAAAAAAGAACCTCCTGAAGAGCCGTCCGCCCTGTCAGGAGGAGATATGGCAACGGGCCGGCACGGACCGCCCGGATCAGTCCCTGCCCTGCCCGAATATTCTCAACAGCATCAGAAAGAGGTTGATGAAATCGAGATAAAGGGAAAGGGCTCCGAGGATGGCGCCCTTCCGGACCACGTCTCCATCCAGGCCCGCCGGCTGTGACAGGGCCATGTTTTTCAGCTTCTGCGTATCATAGGCGGTCAGTCCCACGAAAACAAATACGCCGATATAGCTGATCATCAGGCTCATGCCCGCGCTCCGGACAAACATGTTGACCACCGAGGCGATGATGATTCCGATCAGTCCCATCATGAAAAAGCCGCCCAGTGACGTGAGATCCCGCCGGGTGATCCACCCGTACATGCTGCACGCGACAAAGGTTCCCGCGCAGATGAAGAAGGTGCTGACAATGGACGCGCGGGTGTAGATCAGGAAGATGAAAGAAAGGGTCACGCCGTTCAAGACGGAATAGACGACGAACAGGGACGTAGCCGTTCCGGCGCTCATGCGCTGGATCCTCCCGCTGATGGAAAAGACCAGGCCGAGTTCGGCCACAAACAGGAGAATCAGCAGGAATGGATTCCTCGACAGCAGGGTCATGATACCGGCGCTCGTGGACACGTAAAAGGCCACGAAACCCGTCAGCGCGAGGCCCACGGCCATCCAGTTATAGACACTCCTCACAAAATCGTTTACCAGCACCTCTGTGCCGGGTCTTGCACGCGTCATCTCTTTCAGCATGATGATCATCCCTCCTGAAGCCGTGATTGAACCGATTGGCGATGCCCCGGATCCGCCTTCCCCGCCCGGCGGGGAAACGTGTCCTCCGGATCATCCGGACCGTTCGTTATTATTATAAGGACTCCGCCCCCGGACTTCAAGGGGTTTGCGCGCCCGGGCCGCGCGCTTGAGCCGGAGACGGGCTTGTGTTATCGTGAAAACCGGATTCGAAGTGCGGGGTGACGGCGCCGCGAAGCAACCCCCGCCCTGGACTCCCGGATTGTGGCCCTTCAACGGGGACACCCGTTCCCATTTACCGTAAAAAACAACAAGGAGGACTCCGTGGAGCTGGATGGAAAAAAGATGATCATCCTGGTGGAGGAGATGTTCAACGACCATGAATTCTGGTACCCTTATTACCGCCTCAAAGAGGCGGGGGCGGAGGTGACCGTGGTGGGATCGGGGAGTGCCGGGAGGTATACCGGGAAATCGGGAACCGAAACCCCGGTGGATATTGGGGCGGACGCAGTCAATGCGTCTGATTTCAGCGGGATCGTCATCCCCGGAGGCTACGCCCCGGACATCATGCGGCGCTATCCAAAGATGGTCGGCCTGGTGAAGGATCTTTTCGAGGCCGGCAGAGTGGTGGCCGCCATATGCCATGCGGGGTGGATGCTGGCCTCCGCGGAGATCCTGGCCGGCCGGACCGTGACCTCTTTTTTCGCCATCAGGGACGATCTGGTCCACGCCGGGGCCCACTGGGTGGACCGGGAAGTGGTGGTGGACGGAAACCTGATCACCAGCCGGAAACCGGACGACCTTCCCGTCTTCATGAAGGCGGTGATCAAGGCCGTTGCCGCGTCATGAGGCCCCCGCCCCGCCATACGGGACAGAGGCATACCTGGCCTGGATCAAGAGGCGCGGGGACGAGGGGGCAGGTCCGCGCCCCGGCCCGGGCGGTTCCGGCCACTCCGGCCGTGCCGAAAGCGGAACTCATCGACGTGGACAATGTAAGCGGGCTGAAAACCCTTGCCATCCATAAACGGATCACCCGGATCGGCCGGGATCCGGACAATGATCTCGTGATTCCCCTGGAGACCGTTTCCGGGCTTCACGCCCTTATCGAATACCGGGACGGCTTTTTTCTCCTGGAAGACCAGCGGAGCACCAACAGGACGTATCTCGGGGGGGAGGCCGTTGCATCCCATGCGCCGAAACGGCTGAAAAGCGGGGATGAAATCCGGTTCAACGGCTGCGCGTTCGTTTTCCTCCTGGAACAGCAGCTTCCCAGCGGTGACACCGGCGAAAGGGGGGAGAGCATTCCTCCTTCCGGGGAGGCGTCCGATCCATGATCAGGCTTCCCGCAATCGATCCGGACATCATCCGCCTGGGACCGGTTCATATCCGGTGGTACGGCCTCATGTACGTCCTGGGGTTTCTGTCGGCCTACCTGCTCATCGCCCGCCAGCCCCGCGCCCGGCGCATGGGCCTTTCGGGGGAGCGTCTTCAGAACCTGGTCTTTTCCCTTGTCGTCGGGCTGGTGGCGGGGGCCCGCCTGGGCTACATTCTCTTTTACCAGTTCACCGACATCCGTTTCTACCTGGTTCACCCCCTTGAAATCATCGCCGTATGGCACGGGGGCATGTCGTTTCACGGCGGGCTCGTGGGCGCCCTCATAGCGGGCCTCCTGTTCTGCCGGAAACACGGGTTGTCCCTGTGGGAGCTGGGAGACACGGTGATCGTCACCGCGCCCATCGGACTGGGCCTGGGAAGGATCGGGAATTTCATCAACGGAGAGCTCTTCGGCCGGCCGGCTTCAGTGCCCTGGGCCATGGTCTTCCCGGGCGGAGGCCCCCTGCCCCGGCACCCGTCCCAGCTCTACGAGGCCGCGCTGGAAGGGCTCGTATTGTTCTTCATCCTCTGGCGCGCCAAGGATCGCCCGGCCCGGCCCGGGGCCATGATCTGCCTGTTTCTTCTTCTATATGGCGTTTTTCGCTTTTTCGTGGAATTTTTCCGGCAGCCGGATCCCCAGGTGGGCCTCTTCCTGGGAATCTTTTCCATGGGACAGATACTCTCCTGCGCCATGATCATAGGGGCCGGCATCCTGTGGTGGCTCCTCCCGAAGCCATCGCCCGGATACCGGCAAGGGAAAAACGCGTGATGTGGTCGGCCAGGCGGTTAATCAGGGCCGGGGAGACGGCCTCGCCCAAAAGATAGGTGATGTCATCGGGCCGGATCGTCAGCAGGGCGCGGCACTGGCTGATGATGCTCATCTCGCAGAAAAGCACTGTTTCCTCCGCCGCCCCCGCCCAATACCGCATAAAGGCTCACCTGGTTTGCGATCTTGGCCAGGCGGAGGGATGTAAGTCCCTGTTGGGCGGCATACAGGGACCGTTGCGCATCAAGGACACCCAGGTAGCTGTCGATCCCATTGGTATAGCGGTTTACCGAAAGGCGGTACGTTTCCGCCAGGGCATTGACAAGCGATTGTTGCGCCGATAGCCGTTTGTCCACGGTGCCCCGAACAGCCAGAGTGTCTGCCACCTCCCTGAAGGCCGTTTGGATTGTCCTTTCGTATTGTGTGAGGGCTATTTTTCGCTGTGCCTTGCTGACCCTGTAGGCGGCCCAGGTGCGAGCGTCAAAAATGGGCATAACCACCTGCGGTGCAAAGCTCCACGTGCCGTTTCCGGAACTGAAGAGCCTCGAGAGCTCATCGCTTGCCGTTCCTACTGCGGTGGTCAGGGAAATCCGTGGAAAAAAGGCTGCCCGTGCCGCACCGATAAAGGCATACGCAGCTTTCAACTGATATTCCGCCGCCATAATATCCGGCCGTCGCAGGAGCACCTCGGAAGACAGGCCCGGGGAAATATCCTTGAGGGGGCTAACGCTTGCCAGGTCAGGGGGCAACAGGTCCTTCGGCACCGGAGAGCCGGCCAGCAGATTCAACGCGTTCTGGTCCTGCGCCACCAGTTGCGTATAGCGCGCAACATCTCCCCGGGCTGCATCCACCTGTGTCTGCGCCCGGCGCAGGTCCAATTGGTTTGCGAGCCCGACTTCATATTGTCGCCGGATTAAATCGTATACCCCTTCCTGGGTATGGAGGGTGGACCCGGCCAGCTTGAGGTTTTCCCGGTCCGCTGCAAGGGTCAGATATGCCCTGGCTACCTCGGAAACCAGAGCAATCTGTGCGCTGCGCCGAGCCTCTTCCGTGGCCAGGTACTCCTGCAGCGCCTGTTCTTTCAGGCTGCGGATGCGACCGAAAAAGTCGATCTCCCAGGAAGCGATACCCAGGTTGACACTGTATTGTTTCGTTGTCCTCGGCTCTCCGGGGCGCGTAAAATCGGAGGAACCCCGTTGTTTGCTTCCGCTGCCCACCGCATTGACCGATGGAAACAGTTCAGCCCGTTGAACGCCGTATAGAGCGCGGGCCCGTTCTACATTCAAGGCCGCAAGCCGGAGATCACGGTTGTTGTTCAAGGCCACCTTGATGATATTTTGAAGTTTTGGGTCGGTAAAAAAATCCTGCCAGCTGAGCTCTGGGGCTATCGGCGCTCCGGATGGCGCCTTAACCCCCTCGTAGGCCGCTCCCTGCGGCCATCCGGCCGGGATCGGTGCTTTGGGTCGGGAATATTTTGGAGACAGGGTGCAGCCGCTTGCAAGGAAGAATATCGCTAAAACGATTGGCCATACGGTCCTTCTCATGTCAATAGCCCTCCTGCGAATCTGTGGCATCAGGATGTTGCTTCAGGGCCTGTCGGGATTGCTTCCCTTTAAACAGGCTATAGACGAGGACGAAGAATAACGGGATGTAAAAGAGGTCGATAAAGGTTGCGGAAAGCATCCCGCCGCAAACAGCGGTGCCAATACCGTTTTCCGCCCCTGCCCCCGCGCCGGTCGCGAGCGCCAAAGGGAGTACACCGAAGAAGAAGGCCAGGGAGGTCATCATGACCGGCCGGAGCCTTACCCGCGCCGCCCCAAGGGTTGCTTCAATAAGCCCCTCTCCGTGGTTTAATCGTTCCTTGATGAATTGAATAATCAGGATGGCATTCTTGGTTGAAAGGCCCATAGTCGTCAAAAACCCGATCTGGAAATAAACATCGTTGTAAAGCCCCCGTGACCAGGTGGCTACCGTCGCGCCCAATACGCCCAGGGGAAGCATCAGTAGGTTCGCGAGTGGGATGGGCCAGCTCTCATACAGGGCCGCCAGGAAGAGAAAAATCACAAAAGCGGTAAACCCATACACCAGGGGCGCCTGGGCCGTGGCCATCCGCTCCTGGTAGGAGAGCCCCGTCCAGTCATAGGCGATCCCCGTCGGAAGTTTGGAGACACACTCTTCCATGGTAGCCATGGCCTCGCCAGAGCTTCTGCCCGGTGCCGGCTCGCCCCAGATGTTGATGGAGGGAAAC
>CAZCVB010000064.1:0-6983 GCA_964501805.1 uncultured Desulfobacteraceae bacterium
TTTCCCGATCCCGGCCGCGAAGAGGCGGCCTGCCAGTTCATAGGCGCGCGATCCGGAAAGGAGGATGGGAATTCCTTCCTCGTCGGCCCTCTCCACGGTGTCTTCATCGGGCCTTCGGCCGTTGACCAGGACAATGGCCGCCAGTTCCCTGAGCACGGCCACCGCCACGATGTTCTGATGGGACTGCATGGTAAACCACGCATCGCCCCTGGCGGCATTGGCCATTACATCACTCAGGAGATCGCCGCAGTAACCGCCCGAGACCTCCCGGTCCAGACCCTCCTGGCCGGCCGCGGTTTCCAGGCCAAGCAGGTCCCGCATCTGCCTTACATTCATATCGAAACCCCCGGTAACCGCTCCTTCGATGCCAGGTATGGACAGCTTTCCACCGGTGTCTTTCCGTCCACCAGGTCTTCCGCAAATGTCCGGCAGTCCGGGCATCCGCATATGGCGCATTCCGTGCCGGGAAGCTGTTTCATGATCTTTTCGATCTTTTCCTCCCGCTTGATGGCGTCCGCGATGGAAAGCCCGCCGGCCGCGGCGGGGCGTTCCGGTGATGGCGCCGTTGTAAAAAACCACCCCTTTTCATACATCCGTTTTACAAAATCGGTATCGGCCCTTTTTTCAACACCGAAGTCATGGACGAATTTCAGGAGGCGATGCTGGGCCAGATATTTATCCATCACGGTATACTCGCCTCCGGGACAGCCGCCCGTACAGGTGCGCAATTCAATATAGTCGATATCCGCCAGGAGCCCCATTTCGATTTTCTGAAGGTAGCGAATGGTCTCCTGCAATCCCGATACGGCCAGACACTCCATACCGACGCCCGCAACTTCCCCCCCGGCGATACCCCACAACAGTCCAAGCCCCCCGGAATGATGGAGGATGCTGTATTCTTCAACCTCACGGATGTGATTTTTAAGCCGGTCGTAAATCTGAGAGATGGGGATGGTATCATCCACATAAGAGGGGCCTTCCCGGATACTCAATGTCTTTGCCGGACACGGCGTTACATGTATCACCCGGACCTCTTCGGCAGGGCCGGCTCCATTATCCGCAAGCCGGCGTTTTGCCTCCCGGGCCAGAATCTCCCGGGGAATCGCCAGAGGGGGAATGTGCCTTAAAAGCGATGGAAAACGGTGAATAATCAGGCTCTCCACCACCGGGCATACCGGCGATATCAGGGGGAAGGCAACCTCCCCCGTCTTACGGTTTTCCTTGATGTACAGCTCCAAGGCCACACTGAACATCTCGCTGAAATAGGACTGGTCTTGAACGTACCCGAATCCCATGTGTTTCAGTCCCATGAGGATATCATTGGGCGTGATGCCTTCTTTGAACTGGCCGTATAGCACGGTCGATGCGGTTACCACCGTGCGCCGTCCTGCTTCCAGGATATCCTCCGGATACGGTACGTTCAGGGAAAGCGCGTCCCTGGGACATACGCGAATGCACTCACCGCAGAGGATGCAAATCCCCTCAATGATCGCCGTTCGTCCGGCAGGGCATGGTTTCACCCGGATAGCCTTTGTGGGACAGGCCTTCATACAAAGGATGCACCCGTTACACCGCTCCCTGTCGATCTGAATATGATGGGTCGTGTTTTCTGCTTTTACAGGAATGGCCGTCACGTATTCGATTCTCCCATATTTTCGATTCGCGAACGTCGCATGAGGAAAGGGATGGCTTGCCAGAGCCGCTATCCTGATGCCTGGGCCGCACTAAAAGCGGCCTTCAGGTGTACGCCATTCCCCGGTTTGGATGTTATTTCAAAAGAATCCGCGCTTTTTTTTATGTTGGGAAGTCCCATGCCCGCGCCGAAGCCCATCTCCCGGTGCTCGGGCCCGGCCGTGGAATAGCCTTCCTGGAGGGCCAGCCGGATGTCCGCGATACCGGGACCGTCATCCATTACCTCAAGGACGATTTTTTCAGGCTCGACGCACAGGCTTAATTCACCGTTCCCGCCGTACATCACCACATTCATTTCCGCCTCGTATGCGGAGAGGCCGACCCGGCGCAACAGATCCGGCCCAAAGCCGATGTTTTTCAAGATGCCCCTCACCAAGAGGGAGGCATCTCCTGCCCGGGTGAAGTCCCTGGGTTTAATCCTGAAGGTTCGCGTCAGATGAGGCATTTGGGTCTCTTATCATATCGAGTCCGGTGGAAAGAGCGGGGCGGAAAGGGTTGTGCAACCGGATGCCAACCTCCATATCTCTCATGCCGCCTTTTTTTCGATTCCCCGGAGTCCCTTGGAAAACAGCCTGCCGCAGGCGGAAAAAAGGGTGAACGGGGTGGCCAGAAGGGCCACTCCATGGTCCTCCGCAAGGGCAATCATTTCCTGTGTCGGTCTTTTCGCCCTGGCGATCACCACGGCCGGTAGTCCCGCGATAACAGCCGTCCGGACCACCTGGACATTGTTGAGCCCGGTCAGCAACAGCGTGCCGTTGGTGGGTCCCCGCAAGATATCGCTCATAAGGTCGCTCGCGACCCCGGCATCAACCATGATATCCAGATATTTCCCGCCGGCAAAGATCTCTGCCCGAAGGGTTTTCTTGATTTCGGATAATTTCATGTTTTTGCTATACCCTAATTGAAAAGCCTAAAAATGGCTTTTCCCTGAGAAACCCAAAAGCAGGGGTTATCCCCTTTCAATCTGGACGGCGCAGACCTTGTATTCGGGGATCCGGGCCGTCGGGTCCAGCGCCGCGTGCGTCAACCGGTTGGCCGCGGCCTCGGCATAGTGAAAGGGGATGAAGACCGTTCCCCTCACCGCCTTTTCGGATATCCGGGCCCGTGCCCTGATTTTGCCTCTCCGGGAGGCCACCTTTATCATCTCCCCGTCCGCGATCCGGTATTCCTCCGCGTCCCGGGCGGATATCTCCACGAAGCACTCGGGTGCCCGGTCGTTCAGGCCTTCGGACCGCATGGTCATGGATCCGGTGTGGTACTGGTAGAGGACGCGGCCCGTCGTGAGGTACAGGGGATAGGCATCGTCGGGCACCTCCGCGGGCGGGAGGTACTCGATGGCGTGGAACACGCCGAGCCCGCAGGTGAACTTGTCCACATGGAGGCACGGCGTGCCGGGGTGGTCGGTCCCGGTGCAGGGCCAGTGGATGCCCTCCGTTTCGATGCGGTCGTAATGAATACCGCGATAGGAGGGGGTCACCTCCGCGATCTCTTCCATGATGGCCTCCGCGCTCTCATAGGACATGGGATATCCCATGCGCGTGCTCAGGTCGCATACGATCTTCCAGTCTTCCCGCGCCTCCCCCGGAGGAGAAACGGCCTTTCGTATCCGTTGGACCTTCCGTTCCGTGTTGGTTACGGTCCCGTCTTTTTCCGCAAAGGACGTGGCGGGCAGCACCACGTCCGCCATACGGCCCGTCTCGGTGAGGAAGATGTCCTGGACCACCAGGAAATCGAGACCTTCCAGGGCCGCCTTGGCGTGGTTCAGGTCCGGATCCGACACCATTGGGTTTTCACCAATGATATACAATGCCTTTACCGCCCCCTCATGCGCTTTTTCCATCATGTCGGTGACCGTCAGGCCGTTGTGCTGCGGCAGCTCTTTGACCCCCCATGCCTTTTCCATCCGGGACCGGACGGCCAGGTCGGTAACCTTCTGGTAACCGGTGTATACGTTGGGCAGGCCGCCCATGTCGCAGGCGCCCTGGACGTTGTTCTGCCCGCGGAGCGGGTTCACGCCCCCGCCCTCGATGCCCATGTTGCCGCACAGCATGGCCAGGTTGGCCAGGGACTTCACGTTGTCCGTGCCGGTGGTGTGCTGGGTGATTCCCATGGCGTAGAGGATGGATGCGGCAGGCGCTCCGGCGTACATCCGCGCGGCCGCCACCACCTGGTCGCGGGGGATGCCGGTGATCTTTTCCACGTATTCGGGCGTGTATTTTTGAACGGTTTTTTTCAGTTCTTCCAGGCCGACCGTCCGCGAATTGACATATTCCTCGTCATACAGGCCTTCCTCTATGATGACATGCATGGCGCCGTTGAGCCACGCCACGTCCGTCCCCGGATAGGGCCGGAGCCAGAGGGTCGCAAACCGGGTAATGGGGATGCGGCGGGGGTCCACCACGATCAGCCTGGCCCCCTTGCGGGTAACGGCGCGTTTCACATAGGACGACAGCACGGGATGATTTTCCGTGGTATTGGAGCCTTCCACAAGGATGACGTCCGATTTTTCGATATCCGAAATGGGGTTTGTCATGGCACCGCTTCCGAACGCCGCGGCCAGACCGGCCACAGTGGAAGAGTGTCAGAGACGGGCGCAGTGGTCGATATTGTTGGTCCCGATGGCCGCGCGGGTGAATTTCTGGGCGATATAGTTCTCCTCGTTGGTGGTGCGCGCGCTGGTCAGGACCATGATGGCGTCCGGACCTGCGGTTTTTTTGATGCCGCCGAGCTTTTCCGCCACAAGGGAGAGCGCCTCGTCCCATGACGCTTCCCGGAATTCACCGTTCTCTTTGATCAGCGGGGTCTTGAGCCGCCCTTCATCGTGAATGAAATCATATCCGAAACGCCCCTTCACGCACAGGCTGCCGTAATTGGGCCCGGTTTCCTCCACGCCCGTTACCTTTACCACGCGGTTGTCCGCGACGTGCAGGTAAATCTGGCAGCCGACGCCGCAGTAGGTGCAGGTGGTCCGGACCTTCCGGGTTTCCGTGGAAGGGATTTTCAATTCCAGGTCTTTTTTGGGGATGAGGGCGCCCACGGGGCATGCCTGGATGCATTCGCCGCAGAAGACACAGTCGGAATCCTTCAGCGCCCGGTCCCCGGTGGCCACGATCTTGGCCGCGGCCCCCCTGTACCCGAAGCTGATGGCATTGTTCACCTGGACCTCGGTGCATGCCTGGACGCACCGGCCGCAGAGGATGCAGCGGGAAAAATCACGGACGATAAACGGGTTGACGTCCTCTATGGGATACGGCGTGTGGGTCGGGGTGAACCGGTTGGTCCTGACCCGGTATTTTATGGCCAGGTCCTGGAGCCGGCAGTCGCCATACGCGGGACACAGATCCTGATGTTCTCCGGGTGCCATGGCCCGGAGCTGGAAGTCGGTCCATTCCTCCTCGTCCATCCCCTGGGCGATACAGTTGTGATGCCCCGACGCCAGCAGCAGTTCCAGGTTGAGCCGCCGTGCCTTGACGACCCGGGGGCTTTCCGTCTGCACCGACATGCCGGGGGCCGCGGGGGCGGCGCATGAGGCCACCAGTGTCCTGGCCCCCTCCACCTCCACCAGGCATATCCTGCAGGAACCGGTGGGCGTTGCTCCTTTGAGATAACAGAGGGTGGGGATATGGATGCCGTTCCGCTCCGCCACCTCAAGGATGGTTTCGCCCGGCTCAAATGAAAACCTGTTTCCATTGATGGTGATGATATTTTTTGCGTCCGTCATTTTCGTCCCTCATTTTTCTTTTCGGGGGTGTCGCCCGGAGGCCGCCCGCTCTTTACTCCATGAACGGCGTCCCGGCGCAGCATTTAATGAAGGGTCCCCTTCGTCCTGCGGTAGCAGATGAGCCCGCACTGCAGGCACCGTTTCGATTCTCGGACCGCCTGTTCCTCGGTATAGCCCAGTTCGATTTCCCGGGAGGGATCCGCCAGCCGTTCTTCCCTGCCGAGCTCCGGCATCTTTTCCCTCGGCGCTTCCGAGACCGGTTCCAGCCGGTCCAGGCTCAGGACCCGAACCCCCGCGCGGATCATGCGGGCCGGTCCCTCCACGGCCTCCCCCAGGAGGTAGCGGTTGATGGATGCGGCCGCTCTCCGGCCCGATCCGATGGCTTCCACGACCGCCTTGTAATCGCTGGTGACCTCTCCGGGCCGGAACATGCCCACGTCCTGCGCCGCGAAAGGACCGGCATAGGGGAACAGGGTCTCCCATCGCAACAGGTCCCCCTGCTCAGAGGTTGTTTCATCCTCTTCCGCCGGGCGGGGAACGTAAATCAGCTCAGGAAACCGTCCGGTACCGGTGAGAAGCATGTCCACCGGAAAGACCTCCTTTTGACCAAACCGCTTCTTCTCCCCTCCGCCGGATGTGAGGGCCGTTTCTACGTGCGTGAGGGTCTCTCCCTCCCCCATCATCCGGATCACGGCCCCTTCAAAGCAGAAGCGGATGCCTTCCCGCTCCGCCGCCTTGATCTCTTCTTCCGAATACGGGGCCCGGTCCCGCGGGACACGGTGAACCATGCACACGCCCGAAGCGCCGTCCGCCATGGCGGTCCGCGCGGCCTCAAGCCCGGCCCTGCCGCCGCCCACGATCATCACCTGTTTCCCCTTCGAAGGGCGGGTCCCCTGCCGCTGGGCCAGGATGAAATCGTAAAGGAGTCCCACCCCGGGCAGGGGCTGCGAAGGCCCTCCCTGCATCCTTCCGGCGATCTGCGTGTCCCAGCCGCCCGTTGCCACGAAAACGGCGTCGGCCCCTTCCTTGAGAAGAGACGTGATCGTAAAATCCGAACCCAGGGTGCGGCCGGTCACGGCCTGGACGCCGGCCTCCAGGATCCCGTTGATGTCCCAGTCGAGGACCTCCCTCGGAAGCCGGTTCTCGGGCAGCCCGATGTGCAGGATGCCGCCCAGGCGGGAGGCGGCCTCATGAACGGTGGCCTCATGGCCCAGGCGGTTCAGAAAGTAGGCCGCGGTCAGCCCCTCGGCCCCGCCGCCCACCACGGCGATCCGTTTTCCGGTCTCCGGGGCCCTTGGGATCTGGACCCGCATGCCCGACGCCATTTCATGCTCAGTGACAAAGCGTTTCAGCGGGTTGATGGCCACCGGCTCATCCACCAGGTTCCTTCGGCAGGCCTCCTCGCAGGGATGGACGCAGATGCGCCCGCAGACCGACGGGAAGGGATTCGACTCTTTGATGATGCGGACGGCTTCCAGGTAGTTTCCCTCTGAGATCTGGTGGATATAGGCCGGCACATCGATGCCCGCGGGGCACGCCCTCTGGCAGGGGGCCGAGCATTCGTCGGTGG
>CAZCVB010000064.1:6993-11151 GCA_964501805.1 uncultured Desulfobacteraceae bacterium
GTGTATTCGTGCTGGATGCGCCTGGAATTGGACGTGAGGGTGATGATGTGCTTGGGACAGACCCGCTCGCAGGTGCCGCATCCGGTGCACCGGTCCGCGTCCACCACGGGGAGATTGTCCGGTCCCATGGAAAGCGCCCCGAAGGGACACGCCTTCACACAGGTGCCCAGCCCGAGGCATCCGACGGGACAGACCTTTGAACCGCCGTTGAGGAGGGCGGCCGCCCGGCAGTCCTGTATCCCCATATAGATGTATTTCGTGTCCGCGTCCTGCACGCCGTAACGGCATCCGGGCCGTGCGATGTCGGGTTCCGTTATCCGCACCTCGACCCCGAGGATTCCCGCAATTTCGGCGGCCACTTCCGGTCCGCCGGCAACGCACGAGGCGGGAGACGATTTCCCCGCCACGATGGCCTCGGCATTGGCGCCGCAGCCGGGATAACCGCAGCCGCCGCAATTGGCGCCGGGCAGGGCCTCGGTGACCGCCTCGATCCTGGGGTCCACGTAAACGTAGAAGATCTTTGACGCCAGGGCCAGCCCGATGCCCACGATGACCCCCAGTCCTCCCATTACCAGAATGCCGCCTAACATGTATTCCTCCTCAGTTCGAAGCCCTTTCCGACAATAGCGGTATTGTTCGGTTCGGCGCCCGTCCGGACGGATATCGTCACCGGACAGCGAAAATGTTCACAGATGCCTTCTCAAGGGATCTTCCGTGGACCATCCGGTCCACCGGGTTACGCCATTCCCTTGAAGGCGAAGAAAGCGAGTGAAAACAGGCCCGCCGTCGCCAGGCCGATGGAGGTGTCCTGGAGCGGCTTCGGCACCCGTGCCAGCAGGATCCGCTCCCGGACGGCCGCAAACAGGACCAGGTCCAGTGCGAAACCGGCCGCGTAGGCGAAGGAAGACACCACGGCCTGGACAAAGGTGTATTCATCCTTGATATTGATCAGGCAGACCCCCAGGACCGCGCAGTTCGTGGTGATGAGGGGGAGGAAGATCCCGAGCCCGGCGTAGAGGGCGGGGATGCTTTTCCGGAGAAACATCTCCACGAACTGAACCAATCCCGCGATGACCAGGATAAAGGCCAGGGTCCTCAGGTATTCGAACCCGAAGGGCTTCAGCACGAATGCCTCTGTCAGCCAGGTGATGGTCCCGGCCATGACCAGGACGAAGATGACGGCCATCCCCATCCCCACCGCCGTCTCCATCTTTTTGGATACCCCCAGGAACGGGCAGTTGCCCAGGTACTGCATCAGCAGGATGTTGTTGACGAACAGGCAGCTGATAATCAGCAGGATATAATCACCCATCTGCTATCTCCTCCGGAGAAAAGGATTGTTCGTATATACGCGGCGACCGGCGGCCGGTTTCAGCGGCCGGTCCTATTTTTTTCCAAGGATATTCATGATGCACAGCATGAGACCCAGACAGACAAAGGCGCCGGGGGCCTGGACCATGAAGGCGAAGGGCTTGAACGAAGGGCCGAACACGGGGATATTGTAGAATGTCCCGTTTCCGAAGACCTCCCGGATGATCGCCAGGGTCGTGAGGGCCAGTGTGTAACCGATTCCGATGCCGAGACCGTCGGCGAAGGACGCGACAACGCCATTCTTTGCCGCGAACGCCTCGGCCCGTCCCAGGACAATACAGTTGACCACGATGAGGGGAATAAAGATCCCCAGCTTGAGAAACAGGGGATAGGCGAAGGCCTGCATCACCAGTTCCACCACGGTGACGAACGTGGCGATCACCACGATGAAACAGGCGATTCGGACCTTGTTGGGGATGATTTTTCTCACCAGCGAAATCACAACGTTGGAACAAACCAGGACAAAGGTCAGCGCAACCCCCATTCCGATCCCGTTCTCCACGCCCTTGGTCACCGCCAGCGTCGGACACAATCCCAGGACCAGCCGGAAAGGTGGAATTTCGGCCCAGAGTCCCTTGGTGAACTCCTGAACAACGCTCTTTGCCATAATCGAATCCCCTTTATCCTTTGAGACCCTTGATCTTTTCGATTATTTTTTCTTTTAACCGCAAGTACACTTCACTGGATTGCATGACCGCACCGCAGACCCCCCTCGACGAAATGGTGGCGCCGCTGATGGCGTCGATTTTACCGCCGTCGGCCTTTACCTTGAATGGATCCTTGATGGGCATGCCCTTGAACTGGGCGGTAAAGGCCGGTTCGGTTTTGATCCGTGATCCGAGCCCCGGCGTCTCCTTGTGGGTGGTGACGCCGACCCCTACCACCTTATCCGTGTCCAGGTTGATGGCCACCATCACGCCGATGGGTCCTCCCTCTCCCATTCCAAACGATTCAAATGCGATGGTATTTCGTTTCCCGTTGAACTCTCCCACGAATATATTCCGCTCGCCGGCTCCGTCCCTGATCTTGAAACGGTCCGAGAGCGGGTTGTTGGAGCAGCCTTCCAGGATTTTCTTGATGGCCGGGCCTTTGACAAACTTGAGCTGCTGGTATTCGATCCGTTCCTGGGTGGCGTTTCTGACGGCGGCCAGAACTCCCCCGGATACGGCGGTGAAAAGGACTACCGCCAGGAACAGTTTCAGCATATCACGCATGTTCAATCCCCCTTCCCAGTGCCTTGGGTCTGATTTTATCCAGAAGCGGATTGGCCAGGTTCATAAAAAGGATGGCGAAGACCACGCCGTCAGGGAAGGCGCCGATGTTGCGGATCAGCATCGTCAGGACGCCCGCCAGGGCCCCGTAAAGGAGCATGGGGATGAAATTGACGGGGGAGGACGAGTCCTCCGTGGCAAGGAAGAAGGCCCCGATCAGCGTGTATCCGGTTATCAGGTGAAACACGGGTCCCGCATACCTGTCCGGACTTGAGACATGAAAGAGAAAGGCGGTGACAAAAATACCGGCCAGAAAAGAGAGGGATATCTCCCAGCGGATGTGGCCCCGGAGGATCAGGTACAGCCCCCCGATGACCAGGCCGAGACCGAAACCCGTGCCGATGCCGCCGCACTGCTGGCCCATGAAAAGCCCGCCCAGCGTATAGTTGGAGACCATGGAGGCCCCGAAGTGCTTGACCGCGCCCAGGGGATAGACCATGTAGAATCCCGGGGAGTAGTTGACCAGGGCCGCATCGAAATTCATCAGGTCCTTCCAGGAAAGGAGGATCATGGCCAGGGCCACCAGCGCAGGGTTGAAGGGGTTGCCGCCGATGCCGCCGTAGATCTGTTTTCCCACCACTACGGCGATGAACGTCCCCATCACCACGAGCCACCAAGGTGCGGTCGCGGGAAGGAGCATGGCGAAGATGAGGCCGATGACCGCCGCGTTTCCGTCTCCGATGCTGACGGGCCGTCTCATCACGTGATTCATGATCAGTTCCCAGATCATGGCGGAGGAGACCGAAAGGGCCGTCACCCCGAGAGCGGGTGCCCCATACTGGGTGATCCCCATGATCACCGCCGGCAGGGCCGCCAGTATGATGTGACAGCTCCTGTCCGTTATGCCGGCACCGTTGTGCCAGAAAGGGGCGTGGGAACTGGTAAATCGTTTTTCTTTATGCATTGGATTCCTCCATGCGCTGCGCAAGGGCGATTTCATGTTTTCCAAGCATAATGTAATGGAATATCGGTATCCGTGCGATGCACACGTAGGCGCAGAGACCGCATTCGACGCAGGAGAGCAGGTCGTATTGCGTCGCTGCCTCCTGGTACTGGCCGTTTTCAAGGAGCCGGACCAGCATGTTGACGGGGATGCCGGCGGGACAGGCCCTGACGCACTCGCCGCAATTGACGCAGGGCGTGTCGGATCCGGGGACCACGTTCTCCCGGTCCTGAACAAAAACGGCGTCCGTGTCGTGGAGGACCGGCGTTTCCGCCGTGTGAACGGCCCGCCCTCGCATGGGCCCGCCCACGACCAGCCGGTCCCCCTCGCCGGTCTTGATATCGAGGAAGTCGAGGATTTCCCGGATGGGCGTGCCGATACGCACCCGGACGCAGACCGCTTTTTCCGCCTTGTCGATGACGGTCACCAGCTTGTGAACGGGCGGTCTCCCCTGGGAAAAGGCCTGTTCCAGGGCCGCCACGGCCTCGGCGGTGATGCATCCGACACCGGTTTCCCCGAGGCCGCCGCCCGCCGGGACGACCTTTCCCAGGAGGCGTTTCACCAGCAGTTCGG
>CAZCVB010000065.1:0-11077 GCA_964501805.1 uncultured Desulfobacteraceae bacterium
TTGTCCCTGAAATCCGCCAGGCGCACATCCCGGCCGTCCGCATCCGGAAGCGAGAATAACGGCGCCGCATCTCCCGGGTTCAACATGATGATCTCCTTTTAACCGAAATACCGGGGGACTTACCGTCCCCGCCGGGTGTGTCCGGGCGTTTCGGTAAACTCCCCGATAATCTCCCACCGGCCGCCGGATTTCTCAAAATAGAGCCGTGTCCGGACCCGTCGCGTCGCCGGCGGCGTACCGCATACCAGGTAAAACCGGGCCAGGACCCGGCCGCTGTTTTCAAGAAGCTGGAGATGGTCCACGGCCGGCGGGATATCCGGGCGGGAATTCCGGTGCGCAGGCGCATGGCGGATCCGGCAGTCCCGGTCCATGCCGCCCGGACGGCACCGCGGGCTGTAAAGCCGCGGGCATGCGGCCCTGTCGCCGTCTCTCTGGAACCGCAGCCACGCATTCACCCGCTCCCCCAGGACAGCGGCCTCGCGCCGGCGAACCTCCGCCGGGACCCGCTTCGATTCACGCATGATGATCACGGGGGTCTCAAACAGCCGGATATGGGTCGCCAGATCCAGGATATCCCGGTTTTCCATGACCACGCAGCCGTTGGTGTTCATCGGCTTGAGCGGTTCATTGGTCCCGTGGAGCCAGATGCCGTACCCGCCCCGCCCCTCTTGCCTGTCCATGGGATTGGGATAGTCGAGGGGAAAGGCCCGGCACCCATAGATGGGCGTCAACTGGCCGGCCACAAAAGAATCAACGAAAAAATAGACCCCTTCGGGGGTCTTCTTGTCGTTTTTCCTGGTTTTGGGACCCGGATTTTCCCCGGTGGAACATGGATAGATCCGGACCGGTTTGGATTCGTGTCCCCGGCGGTACAGGAAAATCCGCTGCGCGGATTTGTCCACCAGCACCGCGCAGGCGTTTTCCCCTTCCCCCCATCGGACCAGGGCCGCCGGCACGTCCGCGCCCCATGCTGCAACGGGCAGCATCACGGCCAGGAACAGAAGCAGGACCGGAAGTCCCGCCGCCAGGCATCCGTCCGGATCCCTCCGGGTGCCGTCGGGCCGCCTATGCCGTGTGATCGAAAACCCGGGCAAAGATGTCGTCCACGTGCTTGAGGTGGTAATCCAGATCGAATATTTCATCGATCTCGGCCGCATCCAGGTATTTCCGGATCTCTTCATCCGCCTGGATCAGTTCCTTGAAATCCCGGCCTTCCTCCCACACCCGCATGGCGTTTCTCTGGACCATCACGTAGGCCGTCTGCCGCTCGATCCCCTTTTCGGCCAGCCGCATGAGGATCTGCTGGGAAAAGATGAGTCCTTTTGTCCGGTTGAGATTCTCCTTCATCCGCTCCGGGTGGACGACCAGCCGTTTCACGATTCCCGTCAGCCGCTTCAGCATATAATCGGTGAGGATGGTGCTGTCGGGACCGATCACCCGTTCCACGGACGAATGGCTGATGTCCCGCTCGTGCCAGAGGGGCATGTTTTCCATGGCCGCCAGGCAGTTGGACCGGACCAGCCGCGCCAGGCCCGAGATGTTCTCGCACCCGATGGGATTCTTCTTGTGGGGCATGGCCGATGACCCCTTCTGCCCCTTGGCAAAGGCCTCCTCCGCCTCCAGGACCTCGGTCCGCTGGAGATGCCGGATCTCCACCGCGATCTTCTCCATGGTCCCGGCAAGGATGGCGAGGGAAGTAAAATACTGGGCATGGCGGTCCCGCTGGAGAACCTGGGTGGAAATTTCCGCCGGCTTAAGCCCCAGCTTCCGGCACACCCGGGCCTCCACGGTCGGCGAAACATTGGCAAAGGTCCCCACGGCCCCGGACACCTTTCCCACCGAGACCACTGTCAGGGCCGCCTCGAGCCGTCCGAGGTTCCGCTTCATTTCCGCGTACCAGACCGCCAGCTTGAGGCCGAAGGTGGTGGGCTCGGCGTGAATGCCGTGGGAACGGCCGATGGTCACCGTGTACCGGTGTTCCATGGCCCTTTCCTCCAGGACCGACATGAACTCCCGGGCATCCGCGATGATCCGCTCCATGGCCTCTTTCAACAGGAGGGCGAAACTGGTATCCAGGACGTCCGAAGAGGTGAGGCCCAGGTGGATGTACCGGGAATCGGGCCCGATGTTTTCTTCCAGGTTGGTCAGAAAAGCGATGACGTCGTGCCGGGTCTCGGCCTCGATCTCCAAGATGCGGTCCACGGAAAAGGCCGCCCGCTTCTTGATGTTTTCCACCGCCGCCGCCGGAACGCGCCCCTCCTCCGCCATGGCCTCGCAGGCCGCGATCTCCACCTGGAGCCACTTGGCGTACCGGTTTTCGGCCGTCCAGATACGGCCCATTTCAGGACGGGTATACCGTTCGATCATGTTCCATTCTCCTTCCCGTCGGTTTCAGGGACCCCGCCCCCGGGAAGCGGGGCGCCCCTGATGTCATCAGGATGTTGATGCGGATCAAACGCCGAAAAAACGGCCCAGGACCAGGCCCAGCGACAACAGGCACCCGTGCGCCACAAGGGTCTTGATGGTCAGGGCCTGGGCGGGGATCAGCCCTTCATGGGACCGGTATTCCTTCCACAGGATCCGCACGGCCTTGAACGCCAGGGGGATGGCGATAAAAGAGAGCATCAGCAGGTACGAAAGCCGGACGCCGCTGATGAGGAAGAGTACGCTGGCGAACCCGAGGCCCATGATGGCGCCGTACAGGTACCGGGAGGCCTCCGGCCCGCATCTCACCAGGAGATTTTTCTTCCCGGCCCGGCGGTCGGCCTCGTAGTCGGGAAACTGGTTGATCCAGATGACCCCCGCGATAAAAAAACCCTGTGGAAAACCAAGGACAAAGGCCGGCCAGCTCAGCGTACCGGACATGACGTAGAAGGCCCCCAGCGTGACCAGCGGCCCGAAGGCCAGAAAGATGACCACCTCTCCCCAGCTCCGGGACATGAGCTGAAGGGGCGGCGCCGAATAGGCCCAGCCCGCGAAGAGACCCAGCAGTCCCAGCACAAGGACAAGGGGCCTTCCCATGTAGACCAGACGGATCCCCGCGGCCGCGCCCAGGGCGAAAAACAGCAGGGACAGCGCCAGAACAACGGACGGCGCCATCTCCCTGTCCTGGATCACGCGGCTCCCGCCGCTGAAGGGGGTCACCCGCAGGTTGACCGGGTCGCTCCCTTTCGCGTCATAATAGTCGTTGATGAGGTTGGCCCCCAGGTGGAGTCCGGCCACGCCGAAAAGGGTGATAAAGAAAAACCCCGGGGAAAAGGTCCTTTGGGCAAAGGCATAGGCCCCGGCGATCACCACCGGCATCAGGGAACCGGCCAGGAACGGCGCTCTCAGGGATTTCAGGTAGACATTCATCATGATATCCGCATAAACTCTTGAAAAAATGGTTTCATTGACGGAAAGAAACTACCAGAACAACGGCCGAATTGCAACCGCAACCCCATGAAAAGCACGGGGCGGACGCACCGCCTCCAGGGGGAACTCCGATGAAAACCCGCCCGTCAGACAGTGCATCCAGTCCCTTTTTTTCGCGGACCGGACCGGTCTTTTTCCTGACCGGGATCTTCTTCCTCAACTTTGTCTCCAGGATCATCCTGGCCCCTCTGCTGCCGGCCATGGAAAAGGACATGGGATTGAGCCACGGTGAAGGCGGTTCCTTTTTTCTATATATCTCTATCGGTTATTTCGCGGGGCTCGTGGCATCCGGAGTGATCTCCGCCCGTTTGAAACACCGGAACACCATCACCCTCTCGGCCGTGGCCGTGGGGCTCGCGCTCATGGGAATCGGCCTTTCCAACGGCCTTTACGCGGTCCGCCTGGAATTGCTCCTGGTGGGTGCGGCCGCAGGACTCTATCTTCCTTCCGGCATCGCCACCCTCACCTCCCTGATCGATCCGGGTCACTGGGGAAAGGCCATCGCCGTCCATGAGCTGGCCCCCAACCTGGCCTTTATCGCGGCGCCGCTGATATCGGAGGCCCTCCTGGAATGGTTTTCGTGGCGGGGCGTGCTGGTCTTTCTGGGCGGAATTTCGCTCTTGACGGGCGCGGCGTTCGCCCGCTTCGGCAGAGGCGGAGACTTCCCCGGGGAATCCCCCGGGTTCAGCGCCTGCCGGGGACTCTTCCGGGAAAAACGGTTCCGGGTCATGGTGGTGCTCTTCAGCCTGGGGATCGCCGGCACCCTCGGAATTTACACCATGCTGCCCCTTTTCCTGGTCTCCTTCCGCGGGATGGAACGGGAATGGGCCAATACCCTTATCGCGCTTTCGCGCATCCCGGGGCCGGTCATGGCGCTCCTGGCGGGATGGGCCAGCGACCGCCTGGGCACGGGCCGCACCATGGGAGGAGTCTTCCTTTTTACCGGCCTGCTGACGATCCTTCTCGGTACGGTTCCGGACTCGTGGGTCGTAGCCCTGGTCTTTGCCCAGCCGGTGATCGCCGTCTGTTTCTTCCCGCCCGGGTTCGCGGCCCTTTCTTCCATCGGCCCGGCCGGCAGCCGGAACGTGGTGATCGCCTTCACCGTTCCCATGGCCTTTGTGCTGGGCGGAGGGCTTATTCCAACGGGGATCGGCGTGATGGGCGATGCCGGGGCCTTCCCGCTGGGGATCGCCTGCGTCGGCGTCCTGATCCTGGCGGGCGCGCTCCCGGCCGTCCGCACGGCATGGACCCCGCCGCAGGACTGATCTCCGGAAAAGGGAGGCCGGGCGGCGCGGCGCCTCAGTCCGCCGCTTCCCAGTCTTCCAGGGGACACGAGGAGCAGAGCGGGCGGCGGCGGCAGTATTCCTTGCCGGTCTGCACGATCAGGGCGTGGAACTCGTTGTAAAGGCCCGTGTCTTCCGGCAGATGGTCCATGAACAGCGCCTGAAGTTCATGGTAGTCCGCCTCTTCTCCGATCATGCGGTGCCGGCTCAGGATGCGATGGGTATAGGCATCCACCACGAACACGGGCCGGCCCGCCGCATAAAGCAGGATGCTGTCGGCGGTCTCGGGACCGATCCCCTTGATGGAGAGAAGCCCTTCCCGCATCCGTCCCGTTTCATCCTCCAGGAATCGGGGCAGATCGCCGCCGTATTCACGCCAGAGGAAATCCACCAGGTTTTTGAGGCGTCCGGCCTTGATGTTGTAGTACCCGGACGGCCGGATCTCCCGGGCCAGCGCCTCAGCGGGGACCGACCGGAGGGCGTCCAGGGAGAGGAGTCCCGCCGCCTTCATCCGGAGGATGGCCTTTTCCACGTTCTGCCAGTTGGTGTTCTGGGTGAGGACGGCCCCCACCATCACCTCGAGAGGCGTGTCGGCGGGCCACCAGTCCCGGGGACCGAAATGCTCCAGCATCAGGTGGAACATCTCCATCAGTCTTTTGCCGGTCCGGGTGGACGGCGCAGCGTATTCCGCTGAAGAAGGGGTGGTGGTCGTCATGGTACGAATCCACGGAGGATGCCCCTGTGGTGGACGGGGCCGGTTTCTATGGTCTTGACAGGCCATGGACAATACTCTAAATTCAGAGAATGTGTCAAATCCGAATGGATTCGGGACCACCGGGGCGCATCTTGGAAAGGAATCATCGGCGGCGATCGATGGTTCCTTTTTAAACCCGGCCCGGATTTTTGGAAATCACGGCGCGCCCGGCCGAAAGAGGCCGGAAAAACAAAATTATACGGGCAGGATTCAGGTCAAAACCAGACAGAACGGGACGCATCCGGATGCCGCCGGCGGGAAAACTTTCAAAAACAAGAAATATCGGGATTATCGCCCATATCGACGCGGGAAAGACCACGGTCACGGAGCGGATTCTCTTTTATTCGGGCCGGGTTCACCGCATGGGAGAGGTCCATGACGGCGAAGCCACCATGGACTGGATGCTGGAGGAAAAGGAGCGGGGGATCACCATCACCTCGGCCGTCACTTCCTGCGCGTGGCGGGGGCATACGGTCAACATCATCGATACGCCGGGTCATGTGGATTTCACCATTGAGGTGGAACGCGCGCTGCGCATCCTGGACGGCGCCATCGGCGTCTTCTGCGCGGTGGGCGGCGTTGAACCGCAGTCCGAAACCGTGTGGCACCAGGCGGACCGGTACCGGGTGCCCAAGATCGCCTTTATCAACAAACTGGACCGGGTGGGCGCCGATTTTTCCCGGGCCGTCCAGATGATCCGGGACCGCCTGGGCGCACCCCCCCTCGTCCTCCAGCTCCCCATGGGCCAGGAAGACCGCTTCAGGGGGATTATCGATCTGATCCGGATGGAGGCCGTCCTGTGGCGGGAAGGAACCTTGGGCACCGAATACGATTACGCCCCCATCCCCTCCGAATTCGCGGACGAGGCCGAGCAATACCGGGACGTCCTCCTGGAAAGCCTGGCGGACAAGGACGACCGCATCATGGAAAAATATCTCTCCGATGAGGCGATCGACCCGGGGGAACTGAAACAGGCGGTGCGCCGGGCAACCATCGACCTCGACCTGGTGCCGGTCTTCTGCGGCACGGCCCTCCGGAACAGGGGCATCCAGCCGCTTTTAGACGGCATCGTGGATTACCTCCCCTCCCCGCTTGACATCCCCCCGGTTGAAGGACGGGATCCCTCCTCCGGAGACGTGGTCTCGCGCCCGGCGGACCCGAAGGCCCCTTTTTCGGCCCTCGCCTTCAAGGTGATGATGGACCAGGGAAGAAAGATGACCTATCTCCGGGTCTATTCCGGGACCATCGCGGCGGGAGGCACGGTCTATAACCCGGGAAAGGACGTCAGCGAAAAAATGGCCCGCATCCTCAAGATGCATTCCAACAAGCGGGAACGCATCCACAGGGCGTCCGCCGGGGATATCGTGGCCGCCATGGGGCTCAAGCTGGCCGCCACCGGGGACACCCTGTGCGCCAGGGAACACCCGATTCTCCTGGAGACCATGAGTTTCAACGAGCCGGTCATCAGCGTGGCGCTCGAGCCCAAAAAGGTCCAGGACCAGGAACGGCTGATGCAGGCGCTGGCAAAACTTTCGGACGAAGACCCCACTTTCCGGTCCCGGATCGACGAGGAAACCGGACAAACGGTCATTTCCGGGATGGGGGAGCTCCACCTGGAGATCATCGTGGGCCGGCTCAAACGCGAGTTCTCGGTCGACACGAACCGGGGAAAGCCCCAGGTAATGCACCGGGAGACCGTCACCAGGACCGCTGATGCAGAGGAGATCTTCCAGCGGGAACTGGCCGGCCAGCAGCATTTCGCCGGCGTGAAAATCGAAGTGGCGCCCTTGCCCCGGGGAAGCGCCAACCGCTTCGTGAACCGCTGCGACGCGCCCGAGATGGAGGATGCCTTTCTCGAGGCCATCGAGCAGGGGATCTCCGAGTCCGAGGGCAGCGGGGTGGTCATGGGCTACCCGGTGGTGGACGTGCAAACGACGCTCCTGGATGTCCGCATAAAGGAGTCTTCCGATGCCATGGCCTTCAGGGCCGCCGCGGCCATGGCCTTCAAGCGCGCCTGCCGGGACGCCGACCCGGTCCTCCTGGAACCGATCATGAAGGCGGAAATCATGGTCCCGAAAGAATTCATGGGCGAGGTCATCAGCGATCTGAACGCCCGGCAGGGGAAGATCGAACAGATCACCGACAAGGGGCCGGTACAGGTCCTCCTGGCCAGGGTCCCCCTTTCAAAGATGTTCGGCTATTCCACCGCGCTCCGGTCCGCATCCCAGGGAAGGGCCACGTTCACCATGCAGTTCAGCCACTATGACCGGGTGTGACCGTTCCCGCCCCGCGGGAGGGTTTTATTCCGGAATCGATTCGCCTTTATCGCCTCTTCCGTAAACAGGCCGCCGTTTTTCCAGAAAGGCGGCGATCCCCTCCCGGCCGTCGGCATGGTCCCCGCACATGGAAAGAAACCGCCGTTCGTTTTCCAGCTGGACCTCGAACGGGGAATGAAAAGAATCGGTCATGAGCCGCTTGGCGGCGGCAAAGGAATTCAGGGAACCCGCCGTCATCTCCCGGATCATCCCGACGGCCCGTTCCACGCAGGTCCCGTCCGCCGCCACCTCCGTCACCAGCCCCCATGAAAGGGCCTGTTCCGGCGCGATGGGCCGGTCGAAAGCAACGATCTCCAGGGCCTTTGCCAGCCCCACCAGACGGGGAAGGGTGAAGGTCCCGCCCCCGTCGATGCTGAGGCCGTTGGACGTGTACGCCTGCAGGAGCACGGCGGAGGCCGCCATGACCCGGAAATCACAGGCAAGGGCCATGGAAAACCCGCCCCCGGCCGCCAGCCCGTTGACGGCCGCCACCACCGGTTTCGGCATCCGCCGGATCTCCACGATCGCCTGGTGATAGTGGGCGGCCAGTTCATGAAAGACCGCCCCGTACGGCCGCCCGCATCCGGCGACCCATCTCAGGTCGCCGCCCGCGCAAAAGGCCCTCTCCTTTCCGGTGATCACCACGCCCCGAATACCGGGATCGCCGGAGAGCGCCGTCAGTCTCCGGGCCAGCAGCCGGACCATGTCCGCATCAAAGGCGTTAAACCGGTCCGGCCGGTTGAGGGTGAGTACCGCGACGCCGTCCGCCTGTTCCAGGATGACCGATTCTTCCATTCCACATCCCTCCTTTCCGCCGGCAAAGGCCGCGGCCCCTCCCGGCCTTGGGCCAGATTATGTTTGACTCCGGCCTCCTTTTTAATATATGAGACCTCTAACATCTGTAAAAATCGGCCATAGGGTCTTTTGCGCGTTCCACCGCCGGGATGCCGGGCCCAAAGCCGGAAAACATTCGATTGTGAGCGCCAAATGGACAAAAATCGTTTCCAGTTGATCGATCCCTACCATCGCCGCCTCAACTACCTGCGGGTCTCCATCACCGACCGCTGCAATCTCCGGTGCATGTACTGCGTGCCGGAGGGAGGCGTTCCAAAATTGAAACACGAGGATATCCTCACCTATGAGGAGATCCTGCGCATCGCCCGTATCGCCGTGGATCTCGGCGTGGACAAAATCCGCCTGACCGGGGGGGAACCCCTCGTCCGGAAGGACGTGTGCCGAATCATCGCCCGCCTGACCGCCCTCGAGGGCCTCCGGGACGTTCCCATGACCACCAACGGCATCTTTCTCGAGGAAAACCTGGAAAAACTGAAGGACGCGGGCATCAGGCGTCTGAACATCAGCCTCGATTCCCTGGACCGGGAGACCTACCGGCGGATCACGGGCTACGACGGCCTGGAAAAAGTCCTGGCCGGCATCCACGGGGCAAGGGAGATGGGATTCGATCCCGTCAAGATCAACATGGTGGTCATGAACGGAATCAACGACCACGAGATCCTTGACTTCGCCCGGCTTTCACTGGAATACCCATATCACATCCGGTTCATCGAATACATGCCCATCGGCATGACCAGCGATCCGATTCCCCTGCATCACCTTCCCAGTCCGGTAGTCCAGGAGAAGGTCGGCCGGCTGGGAAACCTGGTCCCGGTCAAAAGGACCCGGATGGACGGTCCTGCTCAGCGGTTCCGGTTTGAAGGCGCCCCCGGTGAACTGGGGTTCATCAGCGCCCTGACCCATCATTTCTGCCGCACGTGCAACCGGCTTCGCCTCACCGCCAGGGGCACCCTGAGGCCCTGCCTTCTCTCCGACCAAGAGGAAGATCTCAAAGGACCGATGCGAAACGGGGCCTCCGACGAGGACCTGGTCCGCATCTTCCTCAAGACGGCCAGGAACAAACCCCGGGCCCATTCGGAGATCCACGGGGACTCGATCCCCGTTCCCGGTCAGATGTCCTCCATCGGGGGATAGAAACAGGCGGGTCTCCTGGAAAGGACCCCGGCCCTCAGCGTCAAAGTCCCAGGATGTCCGCCGCGTTCAGGGCGGTGATCCGCTCCACGTCCCCGGAAGCGAGGCCGGCCCCGGCCATTTCCCTCAAATACCGCTCCGCCTTCAGCAACGGATAATCGGTTCCGAACAGGATCCTTTCAAATCCGATCACCTCTCCGGCGACACGGTAGATGTCCGGGGTGTAAAGATACGGGGAGGCGGCCGTGTCCAGCCAGACGTTTTGAAGGACCTTGCGGACCTCTTTTTTCATGAGCGCATAAAAGAAGATCCCGCCGCCCCAGTGGGCCAGGATGATCCGGTTCGAGGGGTATGTCTTGAGAAACTCATAGATCTGGGACAGGGTCATGGGGGCCTTGCCCGGGTACATGTGCCCCACCGGTTCGTTGGTATGAAGCAACAGGGGCGCGTCAAACCGGGAACAGACGTCCATGATCCCTTCCATCCGCCGGATGACATCCGGCGTGAGCCCGCCGCCGTAAACGGCCAGTTCGCCCACGCCGGAGAGACCCGATTCCAGGCACCGTTCCGCTTCCGCCGCGCCCCCCGGTGAAAGAGGTGAAAAGCAGCAGAACCCGGTCAGCCGGTCGGGATGGCGGGCCGCCGCCTCCATGACGTAGTCGTTGTGCCGCTGGAAATTCCCGGCCGTCTCCCACGGAAATCCGAAGATGACCGACCGCCGGATCCCCGCCTCGTCCATGTCTCTCAAAAGCCCTTCGACCCCCGACAGCCGGGCGCCCGGGGAGCGATAGATGGATTCAAAGGCGGGTTCGCGGGAGAAAAAGGCCTCCCGGTCATCCCTCATGAAGGGCGGAAAGACGTGCGTATGAAAATCGATCATTTCAGGAGCCCTTTCAGGGACTTCTCCACGGCACCGGGGCTGAACCCCACGATCCTGTCCCGGATTTTTCCTTCACGGTCGATGAGGAACAGAGTGGGGATGGCCACGTTCCCGTCCTTGAAATAGTCTGCAACCACCCCGGCATCGGCGCGAAGGAGCGGATAATTCACGCGGTGTTTTTTCTTGAAGGCCAGGAGAGAAGGGTCCGGGACCCGGCGCGGATCATCCAGGGAAACCCCGAGGACCACCAGCCCCTTGCGCCGGTATCTTTCCTGGAGTTCCACCAGTTCCGGGATCGACTGCCGACAGGGAGCGCACCAGGTGGCCCAGAAGTCGAGGAGGACCACATGTCCCCGGTGTCTGGACAGGGAGACCTCCCCCCCGGAGAGGTCCTTTAGAGAGAACTCCGGGGCCGGGGACCCCGCATCCACCTTTTTCTGACAGC
>CAZCVB010000066.1:0-11073 GCA_964501805.1 uncultured Desulfobacteraceae bacterium
TTGACAGGGAAATGAAAAAGGCCCGCACCCGCAGGCGTGATATTCTGGCACTGGAAACGAACATCCGTTGGAAAAGTGTCCGGGGGGCCCATGTCTAACGCAAAAAGAGAAAAAAAGCGAGACGAGATCGAACGCGTCGCCGCTCACCTTTTCGCCAAAAACGGATTTCAGGGGACCTCCGTGCGGAGGCTGGCCAGGGAACTGGGCATGACCCAGGCCTCGCTTTACTATTATTTCAACAACAAGGAGGAACTCCTTTTCAAACTCATGGACACCGCAATGGTCGACGCCCTGGCGGTGATCAACGATATCTGGCTTTCGAACCTCCCCGTGGAGGAAAAGCTTCACCAGATCCTCGGGTATTACACCCGATACTACGCGGGTGAACGGGACCAGGAGATCCTCCTTCTCACCGAGATGAATTCACTCACCGAAGAGCACCGCGCCGTTCTCATTGAAAAACAGCGCCACTACCTGAAAATTTTCTATGACATGCTGCAGGAACTGATGGACCGGGGGAAAATTAAAAGGGAAATTCACCACTCGGTCGCCACTTTCGCGTTCCTCGGCATGGTCCATTATACGGTGAGATGGTATCATCCCCAGGGGTCCGTCTCGCTGGATCAACTGTCGGAGATGTTCGTGGAGATCTTTACGAGGGGGATACTTTCCGGATAAGGGGTAACGATACCGTCCGTTTTGTAAAAGGTCTCAGGGCCCGGTCTCCGCTCCGGGACGGCCGCGTACCTGGAATCCGGCCGCCACGGAGGGCCGGGCGATGCCGCCGCAGGATCCCGCTGCATCAGAAGACGAAGCCGTCACGAAAATTTCTCTTTCAGCACCGGAATAACCTGGAAGAGATCTCCCACGATGCCGTAATGGGCCACATTGAAGATAGGGGCCCGCGCGTCCTTGTTTACGGCGATAATGGTCTCCGCGTTCTTCATGCCCGCCTGGTGCTGAAACGCGCCGCTGATCCCCAGGGCGATATATATTTTCGGCCGTACGGTCTTTCCGGAGGTCCCCACCTGCCGGCTCTTTGGAAGCCATCCCTTGTCGGCGACAGGCCGGGAACAGGAGAGGGTGGCGCCGATGGCATCGGCGAATTCCTGCACCAGAGGGATATTTTCGGGTTTCCCGATGCCCCTTCCCACGGATACCAGGATCTCGGCCGCAGTGATATCCACGTCCGCGAGTTCCGCTTCCACATATTCCAGGAACCGGCGCCGGAATTGCGGCCATGCAGGCGGCTCAAGCGTCACTTTCTCTGCGGCACCGGCACGGGGCCCCGACACGGGGAAAGAACCCGGCCGCAACGTTACGAGATAGCGCTCCGACGGCTTCATCCGCAGATTCTCGTTGATCTTCCCCCCATAGATCTGCCGCTGAACTTCAAGCTCCCCCTCGTTCCAGCTCACGTCCAGGCAGTCGGTCACAAGGGGTATCCCGAGCCGCGCCGCCAGCGGCGGGGCCAGGTCCATTCCGGCGGCGGTATGTCCGATCAGCGTCAGAAGGGGTTTGTACTCCCCGACGGCCTTTTCAATTGCCGCGAGATAAGCTTCCGGATTACACGCCGCCAGCTCCGGCGAGTCCATCAGGAGAAGCCGGTCGCAGGCGTTTTCAAGACGACCGGCCATCTCCGAAACACCGGCGCCCGGGAGCAGCGCCGTTACTTTCATTCCGTTTTCAGCGGCAAACGCGTCGGCAAAGGTCAACATCTCGAACGTGATTTCCCGAATCTCTCCCTGCCTGTGTTCCACCAGCACGAGTATTTCGGCCATTTTACGCCACCCCCCCTCTTTCCCGGATGATCTGCGCCGTCTTTTCACAGATCTCATTCAGGTTTCCGGTCAGTATTTCGGCCCCGGCTCCCGCCGATGGAAGGGAAAGGGTCCTCGAGGCCAGGCCCGATCCCCCGAAGCCCACTTCCTTTTCCGACAACCCCAGCTCCTCCCGGTCGGTTTCCCGAATTTCAATTTTTCTGACCTTCCGTATTCCCATGATGGAGACATACCTGGGATCATTGATGCCCGTCTGAATGGTGATGAGGGCGGGCAAAGGAAGCGCCACCTTTTCCTGGGTGTTGGACTCGAGCTCCCGGTTTACAAAAACCGTATCGCCGTCAATCCGGATATCCACTGCCAGGGACGCAAACGGCAGGCCGAGGCGTTCGGCCAGGATCAGGCCCACCTGCCCCCATCCGTCGTCGGATGCCTGGGCCCCGGTAAGAACGAGGTCACACGACATATCCTTGAGGACCCCGTACAGCCCCCCGGCGATACCAAAGGCATCGGAGCCTTCAAATCCCTCCTCGTCAATGAGGACCGCCGCATCCGCCCCCATGGCCAGGGCGCGACGGAGGACGTCCTCGGCCTCTTCATCACCCAGTGTCACCACGGTTACGGAACCCCCGTGGGCCTCTTTCAGGCGGATGGCTTCCTCCACTGCGTAGTTGTCCCACTCGTTGATATCCTCGACAAGATCTTCCGTATCGATGGAGGAACCGTCCGGCGCTACCTCCAGTTCCGCCTCGGCCACCTCCGGGACCTGTTTTACGCAAACCACGATATCCATCATATTTCCTCCTTGTTTTCGTCTGCCAGATCCAGGGCCATTGCCACAAATTCATTCAAATCCATTACCCGCAGGGAATCCTCGAGGCCGCTGGTTTTTCTCGCATCCTCCAGCATGATCAGGCACAGGGGGCACGCGGTAATGACGACCTGTGCGGATGTGGCCGCCGCCTCCCGGATACGCACCTCGGACATCTTCGGGTCGGAATCGAACTCCTCCTGCCACATCCGCCCGCCGCCGCCGCCGCAACAGAGGCTCTTTTCCCGGTGATGAAGCATTTCCACCAGACTGACACCCGGTATTGAGCGAATCACCTCCCGTGGCGCATCGAAAACACCGTTGTGGCGGCCGAGATAGCAGGGATCATGATAGGTCACCGTGAGGCCCAGCGGTTTCTTGAACCGGATGGCCCCGGTTTTCACAAGCCTCTCCAGTATCTGGGTGTAATGAAAAACAGAGATGCCGGTCGGCGGCCGGCCGGAAAGCCTGCAAAAAGCGGGATATTCATTCCGGAACGTGTGGAAACAATGGGGGGACGACGTCACCACTTCCTCCACTCCATAACGGGAAAAAAGATCCAGGCAGGCCTCGGCCTGCTCCTCGAAAAGACCGTCTTCACCGGCCCTGAAGGCGATATCCCCGCAACAGGGCTCCTTTTTCCCCAAGGTCCCGAAGGGTATTCCCGCATGTCCGAGAATACGGGAAAACGCGCGCGCAAGGCCCTGGGCCCTTGTTTCAATGGATGTGGTGCAACCCACGAAATAACATATCCCGTCGGCCTTTTTCGTCTTCGTGAAATCGGTGACGCCCATTTCCCGGGCCCAGCGGTTCCGGTTTTTTTTGGACGCCTCCCAGGGATTGTTGTATTTGTACAGTTTTTCCAGTGTGTCCACGAGAAGCGTCGGCACCTGTGTGCCGTCTTCAACGGCCGCGGCCCGCGCCCGGCGGACGGCGTCCGGCGTGGAAATGTAGATAGGACAGACCTCCAGGCAGGCCCCGCACGTGGTGCAGTGCCACATCAGGCTGTCCCCGCAAGAATCCCGTTCGCCCTCCGGAACGGAAAGGGCCAGAGGAAAAACCGACGGCGATGGCCTGGCCCACCGCAGGAAGTCACGGGGGGAAAAAGGTTCTCCGGCCCCTGTGGCGGGGCACGCTTCCACGCAGCGGCCACAGCGGGTGCAGGCATCGAAGGCGATGAAATCATGGAACAGATAGTGGTGTTCCGGCCCTTTTTCATCGGCCGGAATGAATACCGGGCGGCAAGGGGAAACGTACAGATGCACCGGGGCGGTCAGGATATGAAATAGCTTGAAATAGGGGATAGAGGCGATGAAAGCAAGACTTAAAATCGCGTGCAGCCACCACGAAACAGGATAGAAGGAGACCAGACTCCCGGAAGAGGGAAAAAGCGCCGCCACCCGAAGACCGGCAAAAGACCATCCTTCCCACGAGGGCTGCTGTATCGCAAGGCGGACCCCCTCTGTCAAAAACCCCGACAGCACCACCAGGACGAGCCAGACAGGGACGATCAGATCATCCGCCCTCCTCTCAAGACGCGGCACCCGCTGAACGTACCGGCGGACGAGTGCCCAGAAAAGTCCTGTCAGAAGCATCATGCCGGCCGTTTCGAGAAAGATGGAATAGACGAGATAAACCGTTCCGTCAAGGAAGCGAAAAAGATAGTCGTGGATGCCGAGGAGGAGGGTCCCGGCGAAGAGCCCCAGGAATCCCCAGAAAATCAGGAGATGCATCATCCCCGCAGCGACATCTTCTTTCAGCATTCGTCTTCCCAGGATCCCGTCCAGGAAAACCCGTTTCATGGATTCCCGTGAGAAAAAGGGGGTCCCGTTTCGCACCCCTCCCGCCCACACAAAAAGCCTGCGGAGAGTGCCGTACGCGAATACGGCCGAAGCCGTCGCGGCCATCATATAGAAAAGCCATACCGGTTCAATGTGCCAGAACAACGGTCTTGAAGGTATCATTTTTCACCCGATTATCCGCGGTCTCCCGGAGACACCTTCCATGAGCGCGTCCAACGGGAGTTCGTTTATCCCGGGGTGCTTCGGCTCGCGCGCACGGTCCCGATCCGGCCGGGATCGGCGCCGGAACCTCGAGGCGGTCTATCGTGATCTCATCCGCCCGACTGTTTTTACTAAACGTTCGTTAAAAAATAGCACTTTCCATTCCTTTGTCAACAAAAAAGTTTCGCCCGTCCCGCTGTCGATCATGTTTGGACCCGGCAACAGCGGCCCAAACGTTAAAGCAGTGTCCATCCAGGGATGAGGATTTTTGTTCAAGATCAAGGCATGCGAAAAATAACCGCAGCATCTGTTTGATATTACGAGGATTATTTTTTTGGCACAAGGCAGGTCTTGGCAAAAAGGCCATTTATGGATGAACGCTAAAATAGCAGGCGTGACATGCTCACGCATTCCCGCAAAGCAGCCATATCCGGCTGAAACCGGTTCAAAAAAAATTCTTGACTCCGAAAAAGGGAAGGCGTATTGTTTTAACGAACATTCGTTAGAAAATCGAGAAAGAGGACTGAATGTCCAAGCCTACCGAAAATCGAGAGAAAAAGCGCAGGGAAATCGAACGGGTCGCGGCCCATCTTTTTGCCAAAAAAGGGTTTCAGGCCACCTCGGTCCGGGTCCTGGCAAAGGACCTGGGGATGACCCAGGCATCCATCTACTACTACTTCGACAACAAGGAGGAACTCCTCTTCAAGCTCATGAATAATGCCATGGTGGACGCCCTGGCGTCCATCAACGACACCTGGCTTTCCGATGTCTCAGCGGAAGAAAAACTGCGCCGGATCCTGGGCTACTACACACGGTATTACGCGGGGGAGCAGGACCAGGAGATCCTGCTCCTCACCGAGATGAACTCCCTCACCCCGGAACACCGCGCCGTCCTGGTGGAAAAACAGCGCCACTACCTCAAAATCTTTTACGACATACTCCAGAAACTGAAGGAGCAGGGAAAAATAAAGGGGGATATTCATCATTCCGTGGCCACATTTGCATTCCTCGGCATGGTCCATTACACGGTAAGGTGGTACGATCCCAACGGGCCGGTTTCACTGGATCAGCTGTCGGAGATGTTCGTGGAGATCTTTACGAGGGGGATACTTTCCACCTAAAAAAACCTGACGATGAACTACCCCGCCGAAAGCAACGGGGTATCATCAAAAGCATTGAACGCCCCAAGGGGCGGGGAATACAACCCTTTCCCGCCTCCGGCGGATTCAATTCTTTTTCAAACAAGAAGGATCGGCGGCTTTTTCAAAAAGCCCCGGGTCCGCGTGACCGTCTTTCGGGCGCCAGGAGCCGGCCGTCGGGTTTCGAATAAAACCGTTTCACATATTTGATCGCCGACGTCCGACCGTGAACGGCCTTTCACGTAAACGGTCCATCCGTCCCACAGGGGCGGGAGGTTACGGACGGAACGATCTGAACTCGGTCAAACAGCGGGCGGAGGAGCCCTTCCCCGCCCGTAAAAAGGCATCCCGCCACTTTTTATCTTTATTGAAAGGGGGAACCGTCCAAATGAATTACGTTATCGGGGTAGACGTCGGAGGGACTTTCACGGATCTTGTCTGTCTGGACGAAACGGGAAACGCGATCATCGCGAAAACATCGTCCACGCCTGCGGACCCGTCCATCGCCATCATGAACGGACTTTCCAAGGTGGCGGACATGCTGGCAACGGACGTGAAAACACTGCTTCGGAACATATCCCGGATCACCCACGGGACCACCGTCAGCACCAACACGGTCCTGACCTGGACCGGCGCGAAGGTCGGTTTGCTGTGCACCCAGGGCTTCCGGGACACCCTTGGCATCCGGTTCGGGATCCGGGAACATCCGTACAATTTTACCATTCCCCAGCCCGAGACCCTCTGCCCGCGGCACCTGAGGCTCCCGGTGGAGGAACGGATCAATTTTTCCGGGGAAGAGACCGTGCCCCTGAACGAATCGGACGTGCTGGCGGCCTGCGAGATCTTCAGAAAAGAAAAGGTGGAAGCGGTCGCCATCTGTTTCCTCTGGTCATTCAAGAACCCGGAGCACGAAAAGCGGGCACTCGAACTGTGCCGCGATGCCCTGCCCGGCTGTTACGTGTGCGCATCCTGTGAGATCCAGCCGGAGATCCGGGAATACTGGCGCATGAGCACCACGGTGATCAACGCCTACGTGGGGCCCAAACTTTCCGCCTACCTGCGGCACCTCATGGATTCCCTCGCCGACGGCGGATTCAAAGGACAACTTCTCATTACCCAGTCCAACGCGGGCGTCATTTTCCCCGAAGTCGCCATGGAACAGGCCGTGAGGACCGTCCTTTCGGGACCGGCGTGCGCGCCGGCGGCCGCCGCATACGTGGGGAAATCCCTGGCCCTGGACCATGTAATCACGGTGGATATGGGCGGCACCAGTTTCGACGTCTGCCTCATCAAGAAGGGAAAACCCGTGACCGCACTGGAGAGCGCGGTGGGGGGCGTCTACCACATGAAGCTTCCGCTGGTGGATGTCCGGACCATCGGCACCGGCGGCGGCAGCATCGGCTGGCTCGACAAGCTGAACGTCCTTCACATGGGCCCCCGGAGCGCCGGGGCGGACCCGGGACCGGCCTGTTACGGCAAGGGAGGGGAAGAGCCCACCGCCACGGACGCCGACCTGCTGCTCGGATACCTGGACCCTTCATACTATCTCGGCGGAGAGATGGGCCTCTATCCGGACCTGGCCCGAAAGGCCATAAAAGAAAAAATAGCCGATCCCCTGGGGCTGGACGTGACCGAGGCGGCGTGGGCCATGCGGCGGGTGATCGATCATCACATGGTGGACGGCATCTCCATCGTCTCGGTCCAGCGGGGTGAGGACCCCCGGAAATACACCCTGGTGGTGGCGGGCGGCGCCGGGGCCCTTCATGCCGCCAGCCTGGCCCGCGTCCTCGGCATCCGGCGTCTCCTCATCCCCAAGACATCCTCTGTTTTCTGCGCGCTGGGAGGGGTCATCGCCGATGTGCGCCACGACCTGGTGCGGTCCGTCACGGTACGCGCCAATGACGCCTCGCCAAAGGATCTGAACCGCGTGTTCGACGAGATGCGGGCATTGGGGGACACATTTCTGGAAAGGGAGGCAGTCCCGGCCGGTGACCGCTATTACCTTCGAACCGTGGACATGCGCTACAAGGGGCAATACCATGAGCTGGAAGTCCCCCTGACCGGAGTGGACAGCGCATCGAAAGGCGCTGAAGTCACTGCCGAGCGTTTCGAGGCCCTTGTCGAAGACTTTCACCTCATGCACGAGTCGCTCTATTCCTACCGCGACACCACGGATGTGGAGATCCTGAATCTGCGCCTGGCGGCCTGCGGGAGGGTCCACACCCCGGGCATGGCCGAGGAACCGTTTGTCGGCCGCGATGCCGGCGCCTGCCGGAAAGGGGAGCGGGCCGCCTATTTCGAGGAGTCCGGCGGATTCGTCACGGCCCGTGTCTATGACGGGGACCGGATGCAGGTGGGAAACGTGGTAAAGGGCCCGGCCATTGTCGAATTGGTGACCACCACCATCGTCGTGCCGCCGGGAGCCGAGATTGAGCTCACCCCGTTCGGAAGCTTTTCCGTCAACCTGGATGCCTGAAGGAGGGACACAAGATGAGCCAGACATTCAAGATGAAAACCGATCCGGCGGATTTTTCCGTGCTGACCTCCGCCGTGTTTACCATCGCCCGTGAAATGGGACTGAACATGGAGCGGACCGCCCGGGCCCCCATCTATTTTTCCGCCCACGATTTCTGCACGTCCCTTCTGAATATCGACGCGGAGATCGTGGCACTGGCCGAGTATATTCCCGTGCTGGCGGGGGCCACCCCGTTCGCGGTCCGTGCCGTCAAAAAATACTTCCAGGAGGATATCCATCCCGGGGACGTCTTCCTTGTCAATGACCCCTATACCCTGGACGGGGGCAACCAGATGGCCGACTGGTGTATCGTCTATCCCGTCTATTACAGGGACGAGCAGATCCTCTGGGTGGCCAACAAGGCGCACCAGCAGGATACCGGCGGCGGCGCGCCCGGGGGATACAATCCCAACGCCATCGACGTGTATGCCGAAGGCCTGCGGATCCCGCCCCTCAGGATCCACGAAAAGGGCCGGGAAAGGAGGAGTGTCGTCAACCTGATCATGACCAACGTCCGGATACCGGACGTCCAGTACAGCGATATGATGTCGTTGATCGGCGCGGCCCGGGTGGCGGAAAAACGGGTCCGGACGCTCATCGACGGTTACGGGATCGATGTGTTCCGGGTTTTCCTCGACGACCTCCTGGCCTACGGGGAATTCCTCATGCGCGAGGAGATCGCCAAAATCCCCGACGGAACCTACCACAGCGAAATAACCGGCACCGAGGGGGCCCCGGCAATCGTCTGCGACCTGACCGTCGGGGGGGACGAGTTGACGGTGGATTTCACCCAAAGCGGGCCCATGAGTCCCGAATACATCAACAGCCCCATTGCAAACACCTACAGCGCGGTTTACCAGGCGGTCCTGCAATCCCTTGGAAAACGCCTGGAGGTCCGCTGCGGCGGATGTTACCGTCCCATCCATATCAAGACAAAACCGGGGACCGTGACCCACGCCGTATTTCCCGCCACCCACGGCAACTGCACCAATTTCGTGGCCAAGCAGATTATCGAAGCCGTCTGGGACGCGCTGAGCCGTGTCGCTCCCGACGAGACCCCGGCAGGATGGGGCTCCATCCCCTACTGGGTCATCAGCGGGATCGATCCCAGGCGTCAGGAGGGATACGGCTCTCCGGATTTCCTCTCCTGCGCCTCCGGCGCCGGGGCCATATGGGGCGTGGACGGCTGGTCCACCAACGGGCCCGTCATCTGCAGCGGCACGCTCTATTACCCGGAGATCGAAGTGTGCGAGGGCCTCTATCCCATATCCTGGAAACGCTGGGAATGGGCGCGGGATTCCGGCGCCCCGGGCCGGTGGCGGGGCGGCATGGGTGTCCACAACGAATGGGTCGCGGACGCGGGAGACAACCCCATCTACCTCCATTACGCGGCCGACCCTTACGACTACACACCGGCGCCCGCCATCGGCGGGGGCCGGCTCCCCCCGCGGAACGACAAACGCCTCTTATTCGCCGACGGGAAGGAGGTGGGGAACAAGGAAATCCGGGAAAGAAAATCGTTCGTCCTCTCGCAGGGAGACCGTGTGGTGGATTTCGTCCAGGGCGGCTGCGGGGCCGGAAACCCTTTGGAGAGAGAGATTGAAGAGGTCAGGAAGGATGTCCGGGACGGTCTGGTCTCCGTTGAAAGCGCCGAGAGGGATTACGGCGTGGTGATCAATCCGGAGACATTCGAAGTGGACACGGAAAAGACACGGGTGCTCCGGGAAAAGATGCATGCCGGGGTTCAGGGTTCATAGGGGATAGGGTAAGATAACGATTCAACAGGAGGAACTTCAGATGGCGGATTTAAGTGTTGTTTTTGCAGGAAAAAAGTTGAGGAGCCCCCTGGGCATTGCATCCCATGCCGTTTTCAACGGCGGTCTGATTGACCCTCACAAAGAAGCGGACCACCTGATGGAATATGTAGAGATGGGCGCGGGGTATGTCTACACTCCTTTCATCAATAACGAAGATGAACACCCGAAAGAGGCCCCGCCTGCCTGGAAATTCATGAATGTCCGCTCCAGATCGCCCTTTGCCATGGAGGGTCTGCTTGTGGCAACAGAGGCCAATCGTATTATGTGCCGACTCAATCCGGGGCTGACATTGATTGAAACGTTGAGGGAAGATCTTCCCGACGACGTAGCGGTCATCGCCAACATGATAGGCCCGGGTGCGGATAAAGAGGGCTGGGCCGACCTGTGTAAAATGGCGGAAGATGCGGGCGCGGATATCATTGAGATGAACGTCTCCTGCCCCATCCCCGCCTCCGAGGCCGCGGCCGTGACCGGCTATCAAACTGGCGATTTATGTGAGGCCGCAGGTGCCCTGTTGGGGGACTCTCCGGCCCTGCTGCTCCCGGTTGTGGAAGCGGTGGTCAAGGCGGTCCAGATACCGGTAGGCGTCAAGTTCACGCCCGAAACCGGGTTTCCAAGGGTGATCGGACTGGCGCAGGGGGTCAAGGACGCAGGCGCCGCGTTTATTTCAGGCATCAATGCGCCGATTACGGTGGCCCCTCCCGACATCTATAAAGGCGGACAGGGAAAATGGACGGGTCTTACCTCGAACCCGATCTGCGCGGCCCTGGGACCCTGGGACCGGTTTCTTCTTTACCGGAACCTGGGGACCATCTCCGCCTTTGTCCCCGGCATCGAGTTGACCGGGATCGGGGGCCTGGTGGAACCGGAACATATCGTTGAAGCCATGATGCAGTGTTGCGAACGAAGCACCTTTATTCCCGTGCTGGCCAACAGCTTTGCCAGGCATACCGCCGAAGTGGATGTTCAACATGCCGAACGGTCCGCCGGGGATTCCAAGTACAGCC
>CAZCVB010000067.1:0-11012 GCA_964501805.1 uncultured Desulfobacteraceae bacterium
TCGACGACCTGCGGGTGCGTGATGTCTCCGTCTTCCGGTGAAGCGGCCACCACGATATTCGGCTTCAAAAGGACCCTGTCCCGGGCGGGCGCGTAGCTAAGAGCGCCCAGCATTTCCTCGATCACGCTCTCGATATGGCCCGGGGAAGTTTTCCTGACGACAACGGTTGGCATGATCCACATCTCCCGGCTGCGGGTTCCAGAGATACATACGCGGATGCCCCCCACTTGTCAAGAAATGTCCCCCTTCCCGGCGCTCACACAGCGTCATTTGCCTTTACCGCGCACGTAATGATGAATACTTTGTAAAGTTTTTCACAAGTTAATATTTCTCTTGACAACTTAATCGTACTTATTTATAAACCCAGTAAAAGACCGACCGGTCTGACTTTGGCGGCGATGCGGGACCATCTGAAGCAGGCCGACCAAAAAAAGAGTCGTCCACGAATTTCGGTAGTATACGAATCCATCCTTCGCATTCACCCGTTACCAGAAAGAGGCTTGGAATTATGGACGAAGCCATCAAGACCTTCCCCCAAATCCTCATACGGAACGCAAAGAAATTTCCGCCCACCAAAACAGCGATACGAGAAAAAGACTACGGCATCTGGCAGGCCTATTCATGGCAGGATTATCTTGACCAGGTCCGGGACTTTGCGCTGGGTCTGGCCTCCCTGGGATTCAAGAGAGACGACAAGATGGCCATCATCGGCGACAACCGTCCCCAGCTCTACTGGGGCCTGGCCGCCTGCCAGTCTCTGGGCGGGATCCCGATTCCCCTTTACCAGGATGCGATCTACAAGGAACTTCATTACATCGTGAATCATTCCGAGTGCCGCTTTGCCCTGGCGGAGGACCAGGAACAGACCGACAAGCTCATGCACCTGAAAGACGAGGTCCCCAACCTCGAATTTATCATTTATGACGACCCCAGGGGGCTCCAGAATTACAAGAAGGACTGGCTCCTCGCCTTTACCGATGTGCAGGAGATGGGACGGGAATTCGGAAAAAAGAATCCCGACTACTTTCTCAACGAGGTAAACAAGGGGAAATCGGACGATCTCGCCATCATCGCCTATACGTCGGGGACCACAGGAAATCCCAAAGGCACGCTGATCGAATACCATGCCGTGATCGATGCGGCCAGGGGCTTTATCGAGTTTGAAGGTCTCACGGAGGACGAAGAGGTCATGGCCTATCTCCCCATGGCATGGATCGGGGACCACATCTTCTCCTACGGTGAATCGTTCTATGCCGGGTTCACCGTCAACTGTCCCGAAAGCACGTCGACGGTACTCCTTGACCAGAGGGAGATCGGCCCCACCTATATCTTCGCCCCGCCCCGGATCTGGGAGAACATCCTGACCCAGATCATGATCAAGATCGAGGACTCGGCATGGATAAAACGGAAGGCCTTTGCCTATTTCATGGGCGTGGCGGGCCGGGTGGAAAAGCAGAGAATCGCCAACAAGCCGGTGCCCTTCCTCGACAGGATCCTGTACCAGCTCGGCAGGTTCATCATTTACGCCCCCCTGGTGGACAACCTGGGGATGAGCCGGATCAAGGTGGCCTATACGGCGGGAGAGGCGATCGGGCCGGAGATATTCGAATTCTACAGGTCCCTGGGCATCAACCTGAAACAGATTTACGGTATGACGGAAAGCACCGCCTACGTCTCCATTCAGAAGGACGGCGACATCGACTCCGAGACAGTGGGAACGCCCGCGCCGGGCGTCGATATCAAGATCACCGACAGGGGGGAAGTGGCCTACAAAAGTCCTGGAAATTTCAGCGGTTATTACAAGAACGATGAGGCCACCCGGGAGACCTTGGTAGACGGTTATGTCCTGTCGGGGGACGCGGGCTATATCACCGAAAGAGGCCATCTCAAGATCATCGACCGGGCCAAGGACGTCAGCCACCTCACGGACGGGACCATGTTCTCCCCCAAATACATCGAGAATAAACTCAAGTTCAACCAGAACATCAAGGAAGCGGTGGCCCATGGAATGGGAAAGGATTATGTGGCCGTGTTCATTGATATCGATTACGGGGCCGTGGCGAACTGGGCCGAACGCCGGCACATCGCCTTTACCAGCTATACGGACCTGGCCCAGAAGCCGCAGGTCTACAACCTCATCCACGAAGCGATTATCAATGTAAACAAGAGCCTGAGCACCGACCCGAAGCTCAAAAATTCCCAGATCAAACGGTATCTGCTTCTTCACAAGGAACTGAATCCGGATGACGGAGAGATCACCCGGACCCGAAAGGTGCGCAGAAAGTTTATTGCGGAAAAATACAAGAAACTCATTGACGCCCTCTACACGCCCGGCCAGGACAGCGTGGACGTTGAAGCCACTTTCACCTACGAGGACGGCCGAACCACCACGATGAAGGCCACCCTCGCGATCCGTGACGTCGAGACCTTTTAGAGTTAGAGGAGAGAACGATCCATGAATGAAAAAGCCGAACCTTTGCTCCGGGCGGAAAATATCAGCATCTCTTTTGGCGGTCTCAAGGCCCTGGACGACGTCAGCCTGGAGATCTATCCGGGCGAAATTCTGGCCATCATCGGCCCGAACGGCGCCGGAAAGACCACCATGCTGAACGTCATCAACGGGTTTTACAAGCAGGACGAAGGCCGCATCATTTTTGAAGGCAAGCCGAGGCCTAAAAACATGAAATCGAACCAGGTGGCGGCCCTGGGAATCGCCCGGACCTTCCAGAACCTGGCCCTCTTTACCGGGATGTCCGCGCTGGCCAACATCATGGTGGGCCGGACCCTCAAGATGCATTCCAACTTCTTTTCCCAGGGTATCTACTGGGGCCTCAGCCAGAAGGAAGAGATCGAACACAGGAAGGCCGTTGAATGGATCATCGACTTCCTCCAGATCGAGAATATCCGGCGGACACCGGCCAGCATGCTGCCCTACGGTCTCCGGAAACGGGTGGAGCTGGCCAGGGCCCTGGCAGCGGAGCCCAAGCTCCTCCTGCTGGACGAACCCATGGCGGGGATGAACCTGGAAGAGAAGGAGGACATCGCCCGGTTTATCCTGGATGCCAATGAGGAACTGGGATACACCATCGCCCTTATCGAACACGACATGGGCGTTGTGATGGATATCTGCGACCGGATCGTGGTGCTGGATTTCGGCAAGAAAATCGGGGAGGGAACCCCGGAGGAAATCAAGGCCAACCCTGAGGTCATCCAGGCGTACCTGGGAACGGCGGAGTGACCCTCCCCTTTCCCGCCGCCCGCGACACCGGAGGCGATGTTGATAAACCGATTCAGATAACAGAGGCCGAGGAGCTGACACATGTCCTTCTTTTTAGAGGTATTGATCACGGGGTTGTTGGTGGGAATCATGTACGCCCTGGTTGCGTTGGGTTTCGCGCTCATCTTCAAGGCGTCGGATGTGTTCAACATGGCACAGGGGGACATGAGCCTGCTGGCCGGGCTCGCCCTGGTCGGATTTCTCCAGATAAAGATGCCCCTGTGGCTCGCCCTCATCTGCACCCTCGCCGTGATGGTCATCCTGGCCTACGTGACGGTCTTCGTGATCCTTCGCCCGCTCGTGGCAAGGCCTCCGCTCATGCTCTTCATGGCGACTTTCGGGCTGGCCTACCTGATCCAGGGTGTCGGCCAGAGCATCTGGGGGACCGATGCCAAGGGCCTGGAGCTGGGGATCCCGGATAAATCCTTCGACCTCGGGGGTATTTTTGTCAGTTCCTTTGACCTCACCTTCGCCGCCATCGCGGCCCTTCTCCTCATCCTCCTGGTCTGGTTCTTCCAGAAGACCCGGACCGGACGGGCCCTCCGGGCCGTGTCCGACGACCATGAAGCGGCCCTTTCCGTGGGCATCCCCCTCCTTCGGGCCTGGGTGGTCACATGGATCATCGCCGGGATCGTGGCCATCGTGGCCGGCGTGGCGTGGGGCACCCGGCTCGGTGTTCAGTTCAGCCTTTCCTATATCGCGCTCAAGGCCCTTCCGGTGCTGATCATCGGGGGCATTGACAGCATCCCCGGCGCCATCATCGCCGGCCTGATCGTGGGGGCCGGGGAAAACCTGGCGGAGGTCTTCATGGGGCCGTACGTGGGCGGCGGTATCCAGACCTTCTTTCCCTACCTGATCGCGCTGGTGGTCCTCTATTTCAAGCCATACGGCCTTTTCGGAAAAGAGATCATAGAGAGGGTATAACCTATGTTCTATCGAGAATGCGGCAATTACAAGGATTCATACGCCAAAGACATGGCCATTTTTCCCATCCCGCTGGACCGCTACGGCTTTATCGTGATGCTGATCCTGGCCTTCGTGGTGATCCCCCTGTTCGCCACCAAGTACTGGATCACCAACATCATGGTGCCGTTTTATTGTTTCGGGCTCTCCGCCATCGGGCTCAATATCCTGGCGGGATACGCGGGTCAGATCTCCATCGGCCACGCCGCGTTCATGGCCATTGGCGCCTATGCCTCCCTGATCCTGTACGGCCGCTACGGTATCCCGCTGATTCCGAGCATCCTGGGCGGCGGGGTCGTCTCCGCCGCGGTGGGCGTCTTTTTCGGCCTTCCCTCTCTCAGGATCAAGGGCTTTTACCTGGCCATCGCCACTCTGGCCAGTCAGTTCATCATCCAGTGGGTGATCGTCCACTGGAAGTGGGTCAGCGGCGGCGTGTTCGGGACCGTCGAAACCCCGGACATGCAGATCTTCGGATGGGCCGTAAATACCCCCGTAAAAAAGTACTATCTTACCCTCTGCATCGTGGGGCTGATGGCCGTCTTTGCCAAGAACCTCGTCCGGGGGCAACTGGGCCGGAACTGGATGGCCATCCGGGACATGGACTACGCGGCCGAGGTCATCGGCGTCAACCTTCACCGGGACAAACTGATCGCCTTTGCCGTGGCCACGTTCTATGCCGGCGTTGCAGGTTCCCTCATCACCTTCTGTTATTACGGGGCGGCAAATATCGAGGAGTTCCATGTGATGGTCTCCTTCGCGCTCATGGGCATGATCATCATCGGGGGCATGGGCACCATCCTCGGATCGTTCCTGGGCGCGGGATTCTTCGTGCTGCTTCCCATCGGCATCAACCAGTCACTGGGGGCCTTCATGAAGGTCGTTCCCAGCGACATTCTTTCCAATATCGAGGCGATTATTTTCGGCGGTCTGATTGTTCTTTTCCTCATCGTCGAGCCCTACGGCATGGCCCGGCTGTGGCAGACCATCAAGGACAAGATGCGGCTCTGGCCGTTTCCCTATTAGTTGCCGGTTGTACGCACCCCGGGCCGGCGTCCGGGGTGGCAGACCTTTCAACATTTTCGTGATTGTTCGTAACCGTCAACCATGTAAAGGGAGGAGGGAACAAAAATGGCGCGAAAATTTATGCTGGTTGTATTGTCTCTGGTTTTCGGGATCAGCCTGGTCATGGCACCGGCCCAGTCCCGGGCCGCCGAGAAGAAAAAGGTCCTCAAACAGTACATACCGATTCTGCTCTACCGGACCGGCCCCTTTGCCGCCGGCGGCAGCGGAATCGGCAGCGGGTGGGAAGACTTCATGCAGCTCCGCAACATGCAGGGCGGCGTGGACGGGATCATGTACGACTGGGAAGAGTGCGAGACCGCCTATAACGTGGCCCGGGGCATCGAGTGCTATGAGCGGGTGAAGACCCACAAGCCCGGGCCCATCGCCATTCATCCCATCAGCACGGGCATCACCTACGCCCTGATTCCCAAAGGCATCAGGGACCATATCCCCATCGTTTTCGAGGGGTACGGCCGGGCCGATGCGGCCGACGGCCGGGTCTTCAAGTGGGCCTTCAACTTCCCCACCCACTACTGGTCCCAGAACACGGCCAAGATCAAGTTCATCGCCATGAAACAGGGCTGGGACGGGAAGAACGTGGCCACCATCGGAAAATACCTCAAAGGGCTCAAAATCGCCAACCTGTATATAGATGTCCCCTACGGCCAGGAAACCAAGCCGATCCTGAATCACCTGGCAAAGAAGTACGGTTTTATTGTGCGGCACTTTCCCGTGTCGTGGCCCGGAATCGACCAGAAGGCCCAGTGGATGGACATCGCCCGGCGCTTCAAGGCCGACTGGGTGATCAATCGGAACTGGGGCGTTTCCTGCACGGTCCCGCTGAAAGAAGCCGCGAGGCTCGGCTTCCCGAGAGATCACATCCTGGGTGTGTGGTGGTGCGGCTCCGAGGAAGACGTCCTGCCCGCGGGACCGGCCGGGAAGGGATATTACGCCACCAACTTCCACGGCGTGGGCCGCAATTTCCCGTTGATCAAGCAGATCATCGACAAGGTCTACGGCGCCATGAAGGGAAACATCTCCTTTACCCGCGTGGGATCGGTCTATTACAACCGGGGTGTTGTGACGGGCATCACCATGGACGAGGCCATCCGGACCGCCCACAAAAAATTCGGCGTAAAGGTCATTACCGGCGACGAAATGCGATGGGCGCTGGAACATCTGAACATCACCGAGGCACGGATCAGGGAGATCGGCGCGGAAGGGCTCATGCAGCCGCTCAAGACCTCCTGCATCGACCATGAGGGCGGCGGAAAGGTCCGCATTCAGCAGTGGAACGGCCAGAAATGGGTGGCGGCCAGCGACTGGATCTCCCCCATGAAAAAGTATGTCCGTACCCTGGTGGAGGAATCAGCGGCCAAGTACGCAAAAAAACACAATATGAAACTCAGAGACTGTTCAAAGGCCGATTAATTTTATGGACGGGTGTGGGGGGACCTCCGCGTTCCCTCACACCTCACAATTTACCCCCCGGTTACGGGGGACGTATAAACGGGGATAATGATGGATCCTGCGCCGCTGCTGAAGGTCAACAATATCGAGGTGATCTACGAACACGTCATTCTGGTTCTGAAAGGGGTCTCCCTGAATGTCTATGAGAGCCAGATCGCATCCCTCCTGGGGGCCAACGGAGCCGGTAAAAGCACTACCCTGAAGGCCATTTCCAACCTGGTGAAGGCGGAACGGGGAGAGGTGACAAAGGGGACGGTGGAATTCGACGGAAAACGGGTCGATAAACTCTTTGCGCCCCAGCTCGTAAAAATGGGCCTCATCCAGATCATGGAGGGCCGTCACACCTTTGAACACCTGACCGTGGAGGATGACCTCCTGACCGGCGCCTATACCCGGGGCCACGATTACAGGGGCATCAGGGAGGCCCTGGAACGGGTCTATGAGTATTTTCCCCGGCTGAAGGAACGGCGGAACGCCAAGACCGGCTATATCTCCGGGGGGGAGATGCAGATGTGCGCCATCGGCAGGGCTCTCATGGCAAAGCCCAGGATCATGCTCCTGGATGAACCCTCCATGGGCCTTGCCCCCTTGCTGGTGAAGGAAATCTTCAACATTATCCTGCGTCTCAACCGGCAGGAGAAGGTGGGCATGTTGCTGGCAGAGCAAAATGCGGCCATCGCCCTGGAATATGCCGAATACGGGTATGTTATGGAAAACGGCCGCGTGGTCCTGGACGGGGAATCCCAGGTTCTCAAAGACAATGCCGACGTGAGGGAGTTCTACCTGGGCCTGACCGAGATCGGAAAAAAGAGTTACCGTGATGTAAAGCACTACCACAGAAGAAAACGGTGGCTGGCATAGGCTGAAACAGACGGAGGCCCCGGGTTCCGGCGGACCTCCTTCGGTTGCCGGGGAGGGATGCCCCCCGGCTTTTTTTTGAGGACCCCCTCTTGATGGACCGCTGATCCCTTGAATCCTAAAACGGATAACCACTGGGCCGGCTTCCCGGAAAGGTCTCTTCCCGGCGGGGGAGGCCGCCGGGAAGCCGTCCGGCATCAGGATTTTCCGTAGGCCACTTCCTCCGCCATCTTCTTTTTTTCCTCAAGGTCCGTCATCCGGTAGAGGGCGACCATCTGGTTCTCGCTGGGGCCGGATCCCTGGTATGTTCCGACACCGTGTGTCCCGGCGACCCAGTTCTGCAGGAATTTCATCATCCGCATCCTCTTCTCCGCAGGGACCGCGGCCTTGAGATACTTGGTCACATACTCCTTCACTTCAGGGTTTTCCAGCTCCTTTTCGCTGGGCATGGTCACCGCCATCCCACCGGTAATATCGCCCGCCAGGGCCAGGATCTCCCAGAAGGCATCGTTCGTGTTCAACTTGGCGGTATTGCTCATGGCATCGTCCGGCATGAATACACCCGAGCCCACCGGCTCTTCCTTTCCCAGGTAGGCGGCGGCGATGGCGCAACCGAGGCAGGTATCGTTCAATTCAATCATCCGGGTAATCTTCTGGACAATGTGGGAGGCCTTTGCCACGCCGTGGTACTCCGCGATCAACTGGGACGCGCCGATGATCAGGTCGATGAATCCCACCTTGCAGGCCCCCCCGCAATTCATTCGGTGGGTCTTGGCGAACCGCTCGATAAGGGGGCGGGTATAGGCCGTTTCACCGCACATGAATACCCGCTCCCACGGGACAAAGACATGATCGAACACCACCAGGCAGGTCTCCCGCTGCCCGTAAAGGGGATTTCCGATCACACGCCGGTCCCCCGCGTACTGCCGCTCCATGCTCAAGGGATTGTACTGGGCGATGTAGGTCATCCCTTCCGTCCCGTTTGGCACGACGAACGCCACCGCGTAGGCCTCCTCTCCCTCACGGCAGGCCAGCCCCGGAAGCACCAGTGTCTCATCGGCGGCATAGGCCCCGCTGGCATGCTGCTTTGCGCCGTTTACGACAATCCCGTCCGCCCGTTTTTCCACCACGCGGACATACGAATCCGGGTCCTGATCAAGGGGCCGCTTGCTCCTGTCCCCCTTTGTGTCCGTGACCGAACCGCTGACCACCAGATCTTCTTTCTGGACATATTTCAGATATTCATTAAACCGCTGGTGATACTCCGTGCCCGTTTCCCGGTCGATTTCCCATGATGTTGCAGCGACGGACGGCATCATTTCAATCCCCGGGCAACGGTAATTGCAGGTCCCCAGCTTCTGGGCCGTAAGGCGCGCCATTTTGAGACGGTTTTGAAGATCTTCATTGCCCTGATGAATGTGCAGGGACCGGCTGATGGGTTCTCCCGTCAGGTGGGAAGCAGCCGTCAGGATACCCTCGTAGCGGGGATCCATGGTCAGGTCATACACCCGGGCGGTCCCCTCGATCACGCTCCTGGTGACCGGATGCGCCATCAGGTCTTCCACCTTTTCTCCTCCCATGAACAGCCTGGGGGTCAGCCTGGAAACACGTTCCCTGTATTCATCCGCCGTTTTGATCGCCATTGATGCCTCTCCTTTCTCATTGGAATACGGTTTCCCGCATGCCCGGTTATCCGGGGAAATAACATGCGGCTGCAATCCCGGACCGGATCCAGGGCCGACGGTTTCACGATCGCTGCGGCAGAAACAGATCCTTCTCCCTGCCGCTTTCCCAAGAGCCTTCCTGAGCCCGGCTTGCCATTGATCGGTGTCTTTGCTATACCTAATTGAGCAGATGGCGCGTCCCGCTTCACATTCGGCCCGCTCCCGCCGAAAAAAATCGGCAGGATCGGCCGGCCTCCAAGAACATTTACGATGAAGGAAGAAGGAGAATCGCCATGATTATCACCATTACCAACATCAAGGGCGGCGTCGGAAAGACCACCACCGCGGTGAACCTGGCCTCAGGGCTCGCGGCCAAAGACCGAAAGACCCTGCTGGTGGACCTGGATCCCCAGGCCCACGCCACCCGCTGTTTTCTCAGGGATTCCCCGGAGCGGGATACGGGAGATCTGATCATGGACAGGCCCTCCCAGGCCGAACGGGCCGTGGTCGCAACCGACGAAGCCAATCTCGATCTGGTCCCGGCCACCCCGGAGATGACCGAAACAGCGGAACGTCTGTCCGGCCGCATCCGGCGGGAGGAACGCCTGATGCGCGCCCTGGCGCCGCTGAGAGACGCTTATCGTATCATCATCGTGGACTGTCCTCCCACCCTGGGAATCCTCACCTACAACGCCATCATGGCGGGGGACCTGCTACTGGTCCCGGTCCAGCCGGGAGTGGGGGCCCTCACAGGGATCGACGCCCTTCTTTCGGCCGCCCGCGAACTCAGGGACGAAGAAAATCCCGCCTACCGGATACTGATCACCATGTTCGATCTTCGCACCACGCGGACCAACGCCGTGTTCGAAGAATTTCTCGGAAACCACGCGCGACATCTCCTTGGCACCACCATCTACAAAAGCGAATCCCTCAACCAGGCAAATCTTGCGGGAAAGCCCGTATTGCGGTTTTCGCCCTACTCAAGGGGCGCCATCGACTACGACCAGCTGTGCGACGAGATCCTCCGCCTCAGGACCCGCTCGCGGTACTGAAAAAACCTTCCGCCGAAAAAAATCAGATGCGGCCGGGACGATTTATCCTCCGGATTCGACATCCGGGCATTCCCCAGGCGGCATAGCGCCCGGAACCGCCTCGAACGGAGGTGTCATATCGGCCACCCGCGTTGCGGGCGAACGGTTGATCATCAGCCGAAGAAGGTCCGGCCGTGAATAATGGCCCGCCGTGTCCAGCACGTTTTTCTGGCGGACGATCGCATGTAAATCGATCTCGGCGACGGCCATCCCCTCACCTTCGGGAAGGGGACCGTCCAGGTAAAGACCGTAAGGCGCCACGATCCCCGTGCAGATGCCGCCCCTCAGGTACCTGGCAAGGGATTCATCGGGAAGGATCTCCTTTTTCTGCTTATCGCTGAGCCAGCCGGTTGCGTTCACCACGAAGGCGCCGGCCTCCATCGCGTGATGGCGGATGGCCGCGTCGATCTGGCGGCTCATGGAATCCCCGGCCATGGCACCCGGAAAATGGGCGCAGTGAATCTGCTCCCCTTCCGCCATCAGCGCATAACGGGCGAGGGGCATGAAGTGTTCCCAGCAGATCAGGGCGCCCACCCGTCCCGCCTTGGTCTCGAAAACCCGAAGACCGTCGCCGTCGCCCCATCCCCAGATCATCCGTTCGTGAAAGGTGGGCATGATCTTCCGCCG
>CAZCVB010000068.1:0-10894 GCA_964501805.1 uncultured Desulfobacteraceae bacterium
GCATTCTTGAGATCAACCGGAAGGATTTCTACGCCCGCGTGGAACCCGGGGTCATCTGCATGCCGTTGAACCGGATCCTGGCTAGGGACAACCTCATGTTCCCCCCCAACCCGGGGAGCGAGGCCATTGCCAGCATCGGCGGGATGGTGTCCACCAACGCCAGCGGTCACCGGGCCGTGAAATACGGCACCACCCGGGACTATATCAAGGCTCTCAAGGTGGTCCTGGCGGACGGCACCGTCATCGAGACCGGGACCACGGCCCCGAAGACATCCCTCGGATATGACCTGACCCACCTGTTTACCGCCGCCGAGGGGACCCTGGGGATCATCACGGAAATCACGGTAAAGCTGGAACCGACACCCGAATACGGGGCCCTGGCCCTGGCGATCTTCGGCGACATCAACGCGGCGGGAGACGCTGTCACCGAGGTCACCACCTCGGGCATCAAGCTGGCGGGCTGCGAGATCCTGGACAAATTCAGCCTCAAGGTAGTGGAAGAGGCCCTGGGCCGGGACGTCAGCGGGATCGAGGCCATCCTGATCATGGAGGCGGACGGGGCCAAGTCCGTGGTAACCCGGGACATGGACCGCATCGGGGAGATCTGCCGTAAATACAAGGTGCAGGAATTCGACTGGACCGACGATCCTGCCAAGCGGGAGGAGATGATGGTGGCCCGGGGCCGGCTGGTCCCCACCCTCTCCCGCATCCGGCCGGGAAACCGGCTGGTGCCCATCGCGGAAGACCTGGGGGTGCCGTCCACCCGGATCCCGGAAACCATCCGCCGGGCCCAGGCCATTTCGGAAAAATATAACGTGCTGATCGCCACCTTCGGTCACGTGGGGGACGGAAACGTCCACACCACCTTTGTGGCGGATGTGCGGGACCGGGAGAACTGGAACCGCCTGAGGCCCGCGGTGGAGGAACTGGTGGAAACGGCCATGGAGATGAAGGGGACCCTCAGCGCGGAACACGGCACCGGCATCACCCGTGCGCCGCACATCGAGCGCCAGCTGGGCCCGGCCATGGAGGTCATGCGAAAGATCAAGCAGGCCCTGGACCCGGACAATATCCTGAACCCGGGAAAGATGGGCCTTGAAAAAACGGAGAAAAAAGCCGACATCTTCGATCACTTTGCGTTCCAGCCGGTCCTGGACCACCCCGAGGGCGTCAACTCCCTGGGACGGGAGGTGGACGACGAGGTCCTGGCCTGCATCCACTGCGGTTTCTGCCGTCTGGGATGTCCGTCCTTCAGCGTGACCCAGCGTGAGTCGCGAAACGCCCGCGGCCGGAATGCCCTCGCCTTCTACCTGATGAACGGCTCCATCACCCCTTCCGCCGAACTGGCCGAATCCTTTTACAGCTGCACCACCTGCCAGGCCTGCACCTACTTCTGCCCGGCCCAGATCAAGGTGGACGAAATCGTGGAGGGGGTCAGGGAAAAGCTGTACAAGGCCGGCTACACCCCGGAGGCGGTCCTGGGGGTCAGGGACAATATCCTGAAAACCGGCAATGTCTTCGCCAGCGCCAGGGAGGAGCGGATCGAGATCTATCCTCCTGCGCTGAAAGAGCGGGTCCGGCAGGGAAAACTCCCGGAAAAGGCCCGGACCCTGCTGTTCATGGGATGCGTGCCGAGCTATCTCGACATGAAAATGGTGCCGAGCCTGATCAAATCCCTGGACGCGGCCGGGGTCGATTACACGGTCCTGGGCGCCGAGGAGGGATGCTGCGGGTTCCCGTTGTTCCTCATGGGGAGCGATGAATTTGAATCCCACGCACGGCAGGTGATGGAAAAGATCCGGGCCACCGGCGCCACCGAGCTGCTCACCCCGTGCGCGGGCTGCTACAAGACGTTTAAAAAGATCTATCCGCAGATCGATGACCTGGGGCTGGAAATCTACCATTCCGTGCATTATCTGGAAAAACTGATAACCGAAGGGAAACTCAAGCTGGACAAAGAATTCGCCAAAAAGGTCACCTATCACGATCCCTGCGACCTCGGAAGGGCCTTCAAGATCTTCGAAGAACCCCGGAACATCCTCAAGGCGATCCCGGGAGTCGACTTCGTGGAAATGGCCCGGAACCGGCTCCAGGCCCGGTGCTGCGGCGGGGGAGGGGGCGTCAGCGCCAACAATCCCGACATGGCCGTTGAAATGGGAGCGGAGCGGGTGCGGGACGCCCTGGAGGTGGGCGCCGAAATCATCGTTTCCGGGTGCGCGGCCTGCAAGGACAACCTGAGAAAAGGCGCCAAGGCCATTCCCAAAAAGGAACGGGGAAAGATCAAGGTCATGGACATCACGGAACTCGTGGCCCGCGCCCTGGGTTGAGGAAACGGAAGACCGGACCTGTCCCGCCTTGAAAAAGAGAGGAGATCATGGCCGAAAAAAAGGAAGTGAAACGAAAAAAGATCGCGGCCTACAATGCCTGCAAGAAGCTCATGGCCGATCATTTCTATGAACTGGACGAGGCGGCCAGGACCGGGTCCCGCAAGATCGCCTGGTGCACCAGCGTGGGACCCGCCGAGCTCCTGAGGGGAATGGGATTCCTGGTCTATTACCCGGAGAATCACGGCGCCATGCTGGGCGCCACGCGCATGGCCACGGAGTTGATCCCCTACGCCAACGCCCTGGGATATTCACCGGATATCTGCTCGTACCTGACATGCGACGTGGGATCCTACCTTCAGAAGAAGACCCCCCTGACCATGGCCTACCGGATCGAATCGGTTCCCAGGCCGGACGTCCTCGTTTACAACACCAACCAGTGCCGGGACGTACAGGACTGGTTCGCCTGGTATTCACGGGAATTCAAGGTGCCCCTGGTGGGGATCCACACGCACCGGGATATCGGGGTGATCAAGGAGTCGCAGATCCGGGACATCGAGAGCCAGATCCGGGACATGGTCCCCGCGCTGGAAGAAATCTCGGGAGAAAAGCTCGACATGGACCGTTTCCGGGAGGCCGTGGGGCTTTCCCGGCGGACATCCGAGCTCTGGAAGGCCTGTCTCGAGGCGGCGGCCGCCATCCCCTCTCCCTGGACCTTTTTCGACGCCACCATCCACATGGGACCGGCGGTGGTGGCCCGGGGAACCCCGGAGGCCAACGACTATTACGAAATCCTCCTGCCCGAGCTGCAGCAGCGGATCCGGGACGGCGTGGCCGCGGTGGATGGTGAAAAACATCGGCTTTACTGGGAAGGGATGCCCATATGGGGAAAACTGCGGGCCCTCTCGGAGCAGTTCTATTCCCTTAAAACCTGCGTGGTCGCCTCCACCTACTGCAACAGCTGGATTTTCGACCTGCTTGATCCGGAGGACCCCTTCAAAAGCATGGCCAAGGCCTACACCGAGATTTTCATCGTCCGGGACGAGGCCTACAAGGAACAGTATATCACGGATTGTTACGAGAAATTCAAGTTTGACGGCATCCTGTTTCACGACGCCAAGACCTGTCCCAACAATTCCAACAACCGTTACGGCATGCCCCAGCGCCTGAGCGAAAAACTCGGCATCCCGGTGCTGACCATCAACGGGGACCTGTGCGATCTCAGGTGTTACTCCGAGGAACAGGCGAAGACCAATATCGAGGCCTTCATTGAGCAACTGGAAGAAGGATAGCGGGCCGGGAAAGGAACCAGCGGAAAATGGGTGAAAACGGATCCTCCATCTTCGTGGGTGTCGACGTGGGCGCGTCCCGGACCAAGGTGGCGATACTTGACGCGGAAAAACGGCTGATCGGGCATTGCGTCAAAAAATCCGGAACCGATTTCACGGAGACGGCCCGGGCCTGTCTGGAGGCCTCCCTGCAGATGGCCGGCGCCTCCCGGGAAAGAATGATCCGCTGCGTCTCCACGGGCTATGGGAGAAAAAACGTCCCTTTCAGCCAGGAAACCAAGACCGAGATCGGGTGTCACGCCAAGGGATGTTACCATTACTTTCCCATGGCGGTCAGCATCATCGACATCGGCGGCCAGGACAACAAGGTGATCAAGCTGGACGAACGGGGCCGGCGGACCAGTTTCAAGATGAACCGCAAGTGCGCCGCCGGAACGGGCGCCTTTCTGGAAGAGATGGCCGTACGGCTCGACATCCCGCTTGAGCGCATGGACGGACTGGCCCGGACATCGGAAAAGATGGTGGAGCTGGGGAGCTACTGCACCGTGTTCTCGGGCACGGAGGTGCTGGAGAAGATCCGCCAGGGGGAGAGAGTCCCCGACATCGTCAAGGGCCTCTTCTATTCCGTGATCAAGCGGGTCCTGGAGATGGATTCCCTGACCGAGAGGGTGGTCATGACCGGCGGCGTGGTGGCCCACAACCGGTTTCTGGTCACCATGTTCGAAGAGGTCATCGGGCGGGAGGTGCTGGTTCCGGAGCATCCCCAGCTGACCGGGGCGGTGGGCGCGGCCCTGTTCGCCATGGAAGAAGGCGCCTGACGGCAGGCGGCCCTTTTTCCATGATGCGCCGTGTTCCCGGAACCCGCGGTAAATACCCGGAGAAATCAAGGGGGTTTTCAAAGGCGTTTCCGGAAAAACGCGGGACCGGGAAAAAGATCTCCAACCAATCTCGCTGAAACAAGAGGGAGGATCAGAAGATGACGATCAGCAAATGGATGCATATGGGAACGGTGTTGAAGATGAACGCCTATAATTACCCGGACAAGCTGGGATGGCAGGACAAGGACGCCGAGTTCACTTTCAGCGGGTGGAACGAGCGCGCCTGCCGTGTGGCCAACGGGCTCAAGGGCCTGGGAGTGGGCCACAAGGACGCCTTTGCCGTTATCGCGTATAACCGGGGGGAGTGGATGGACATCTACGCCGGCTGCGCCAAGGGTGGGCAGGTGGTGGTTCCCGTCATGTTCCGGCTGGCCGGGCCCAACATCGAGTACATTGTCAACCATTCCGAGTGCAAGGCGTTCATCGTGGAGGCCCCGTTCGTGGAGCTGATCAACGGGATCCGCGACAAGATATCGGTCCCCCCCGACGCCTTTGTCTTCCTGGGCGACGGCCCGGTTCCCGACGGGTACATCGGATATGAGGACTGGCTCGCCGGGTCCTCCCCGGAGGAGCCGGACATCATGGTGGATGCCGCCGACATCTGGACCATCATGTACACCTCCGGAACCACCGGGCGCCCGAAGGGCGTGATGCGAACCCATGAGAGCTACATGGCCCAGTATTTTCTGAACAACATCAACATGGGGGTCCGGCCCACGGACAAGGTGATGCTGGTTATGCCCATGTGCCATGTAAACTCCATATTCTATTCCTTTCCGTATACGCTGGTATCGGCGCCGGTCTTCGTCTACAACATGATCAGTTTTGACCCGGAGGACCTCCTGCGGACCATCGACCGCTACCGGATCACCTTCACCTCCCTGGTCCCCACCCACTATATCATGATGCTGGCCCTCCCGGACGAGGTCAAGAACAGCATCAACGTCTCCTCCATCCGGCAGCTCCTGATCTCTTCCGCCCCCGCCAGGAAGGACCTGAAACTGGCCATCATGGACTATTTCAAGAACGCCGAACTGTGGGAGGCCTACGGCAGCACCGAGGGGGGCCTGGTCACGCTGCTCCGGCCCGAGGACCAGTTCAAGAAGCTGGGCTCCATCGGCAAGGAGATCTTCGGCACGGACCGGATCCGGATACTGGATGAGGACCGGAACGAGGTCCCGGACGGCGAGGTGGGAGAGCTGTTCTACCGGACGCCCATGCTCTTCAAGGAATACCTGAAAGAGCCCGAAAAGACCAGGGAGGCCTTCGAAGGCGAGTGGTCTTCCGCGGGCGACATGGTCAGGCGGGATGCGGACGGTTATTATACGCTCGTGGACCGGAAGGCCAACATGATTATCACGGGCGGTGAAAACGTGTATCCCTCCGAGGTGGAAGAGGTGGTGGGCGCCCATGAAGCGGTGAAGGACATCGCGGTGATCGGCGTCCCGGACGAAAAATGGGGCGAGGCCATCAAGGCGGTGGTGGTGCTCAACGCGGGGTACGAACCGAGCGATGAACTGGCAAAGGAGATCATCGATTTCAGCCGCGGCAAGATCGCCGGCTTCAAGCGTCCCAAGACCATCGATTTCATTGAGGACCAGGATATGCCGAGGACGCCGACGGGGAAGATCCTTCACCGTCTGCTGAGGGAAAAATACGGGAAATGGAGCGAATGATCCGGGAAAACCGTCTGTTCAGGCCCCCGCCAGCGGCCTGTTCCCGGCGGTCGGTCATTCCACTTGGTCCTTGATTTTTCCCCGGTCCGAGTCTACACTTTATCCCGTTTCCCGAAGACCGGGGCCGGGACAGGCCCCGGGACCCCGGGGCATCGTTTTGAGGGAGCGGCCGGAAGCATAAAGCGGTATTTCCCGCAACCCGCCTTCCGGCGGCGCAAAGGTCAGGTATTACACATCTAAACGCAATTGGAGGAAAATCGACATGTTGACAAAAGCGTTTGTCCCCTTCAGGGGGTATTACTCAACCCCGTTCTCCCGCTGGCAGGGAAGCATGGCCAACGAAAATTCCATTGTCCTGGCGGGAAATACATCCAAGAGATGGCTGGCGGAGAAAAACTGGGATCCCAAGATGTTCGAATACCTCATCCTGGGAATCACCATCAGCCAGCATCACCAGTTCTATGCCAGTGCGTGGGCCGCGGCGATCATGGGCGCGGGCCATATCCCGGGTGTCATCCTCAGCCAGGCCTGCACCACGTCCACAACATCCATCTACCAGGCCGCGCTTGGGGTGGAAATCGGCCTGTGGAAAAACTGCTACGCCCTGATGACGGACCGCTGCTCCAACGGCCCCCACACCGTATGGCCCAACCCCATGGGCCCGGGCGGAGAGGTGATTTCCGAAAACTGGCTCATGGACAACTTCAACAGCGATCCGAACGTGGGCCTCAAAATGATCGAGACCGCCGAAAACGTCGGAAAGGAAGGCGGCTTTACCAAGGAGCAGTGCGACGAGCTGACCCTTCGGCGCTATGAGCAATACCTGGACGCCGTGGCCAATGACCGGGAATTCCAGAAACGCTACATGTTCCCGGCGGAGGTGAAAATCTCCAGGAAAAAAACAAAACTGGTGGAAGAGGACGAGGGGGTGACGCCCTCCACCAAAGAGGGCCTCGCCAGGCTCAAACCGGTCATTCCGGGCGGCATTCTCTCCTTCGGCGCCCAGACCTTTCCGGCGGACGGAAACTGCGCCATGGTGGTCACCACCCAGGAGAAGGCAAAGGAACTGAGCGCGGACCCCTCCGTCACCATCCAGGTCCTCGCCTACGGGTATTCCAGGACAAAACCCGGTTACATGGCCGCGGCCCCGGTGCCGGCCACCCGGATGGCGCTGGAGAACGCGGGGCTCAAGATCACCGACATCCGCGTGATCAAGACCCACAACCCGTTTATCGTGAACGACCTCTACTTCGGCCAGCAGATGGGGATCGATCCCATGGGAACCGATGACCTGGCGTTCAACAATTACGGCTGCTCCATGATCTACGGCCATCCCCAGGGACCCACGGCCGGCCGTCTCATCATCGAGGGGATCGAGGAAACCGTCATGCGCGGCGGCGGCTATTTCCTGTGGACCGGATGCGCGGCGGGAGACACGGGAGGCGCTATTATCTTCAAGATCTCCTGACCTTCTCTTTCAAAGAAAACCGGTCCTCTTTTTCTTTGCATTTTTCATGAAATGGGCTATTCTCGCGTCGCGGGGATGGCCCATTTTGCTGTTCTCGGGGCCGTTTTCCGGGTTTCCGTGAAAAAACGAAGGGTCTTCTTTTCGGGTCACGCAACGAGCTCTTCTTCCGCGGCCCCGAGGCCGCAACTGCGGGTGATATTACGAACATGGACATCGTACTCCTCTCCCTTGCGACACTGGTCGGACTCTACATGGCGGCCAATATCGGGGCCAACGACCTGGCCAACGCCATGGGAACCTCGGTGGGCTCGGCCGCCATCACCATCCGCCAGGCGGTCGTCATTTCCATTATCGCCAACTCCCTCGGGGCGGTCCTGGCCGGCGGATATGTGACCAACACCATCAGCAAGGGAATGATTGATCCCTCCCTCCTGGCCGGCGATCCCAACCGGCTGCTGATCGGGATGTTCGTGGCCCTGATCTCCGCGGGCATCTGCGTGCACTTGGCCACCTTTTTCGGACTCCCGGTCTCCACCACCCATGCCATTGTGGGCGCGGTGGTCGGTTTCGGCATCGTCAGTGTCGGCCCCGCCGCCATTACATGGAGCAAGATCGTCTCCATCGCCGCCAGCTGGGTGATTTCACCTCTCGCCGGCGGCGTGATCGCGGGCGGGATGTATTATTTTTCGGAAAAAAAGATCCTGTCCACAAAAGACCCGTTCAAGGCCTCCGAACGGTACGCCCCGTTCATGATCTTCCTGGTGTTCCTGGTTCTGATCCTTTCGGTTATCTTCAAGGGCCTTAAAAACCTCCATATCCAGATCGGCTTTTTTCAGACCATCCTGCTGAGCCTTCCCATTGCGGCTGCGGCCGGTGGCCTGGGACGCTGGTGGCTGCGTTTTCAGACACGGCCCGGCCGGCGCCTGCGGGCCGCCCAGTCGGAGTATTCGCTCGTGGACCGGCTGTTCGCGCAGCTCCAGATCCTCACGGCATGTTGCGTGGCCTTTGCCCACGGGGCCAACGACGTGGCCAACGCCATCGGTCCCCTGGCCGCGATATTTTCGGTGGTCAAGACCAAGGGGGTGGCCCTGAGCGTGGAGGTTCCCTTCTGGATGCTGCTGGTAGGAGGGATCGCGGTGGGCGGCGGTCTCCTGGCCTTCGGCACCCGGGTAATCGACACCATCGGTAAAAACATCACGGAAATCACACCGGTCCGCGGTTTCTGCGCCGAGTTCGGCGCCGCCACTACCATCCTGCTCTGCTCCAGGCTCGGTTTTCCCGTTTCCACCACCCACGTGCTGGTGGGATCTGTGGTGGGGGTGGGTGTCATGCGCGGCATGGGCGCGCTCGACCTTCGGATCCTCAAAAACATCGGCCTGTCCTGGATCGTGACCCTACCGTTCACCGTTGTGTTGTCCATGCTTTTATATGAACTTTTGACGTGGGTTCTGCTATAATGGTACCGCCCAAAGGGGGAGAAGACGATGCGCCTGTTACTCAGCTCATTATTTTACCGCTCACCGTTTGAAAATCTCCAGCGGCACGCGGACAAGGTCAAGGAATGCGCCCAGATTTTCAGGGAAGCCGCCATCTGCCATATCAAGGGCAGCTGCAAGGATTTCGAGGCGCTCACCGACCAGGTGGCGAAACTGGAGAGCGAGGCCGACGCCATCAAGCGGAACATCCGGAACCACCTGCCCAAGGGGATCCTGATGCCGGTGGACAAATTCCAGTTCTTCCAGTATGTCCGGGAACAGGACAAGGTGCTGGACGAAGTGGAAGAGGCCCTGTTCTGGCTCTCGTTCCGGCCGGGCGGCATTCCGGCCGAAGTGACGGAGGATTTCGAGCACCTGGTGCAGTCGGTCATCCCGCCCATTGAAAAGTTGCCCGAACTGGTCGCCATGGCCACCGATTTTTTCAAGACCCGGTCCGACCGCAAACGGAACAAGATGAAAAGCCTGATCTGGGATATCCGTCAGCATGAAAAAGAAGCGGACCTGCTGGAACGCCAGCTGAAATCCGATATCTTCGAGAAAGTGCCGGACGCCCTGGTGGTGTTCCACATGATCCGGCTGGTGGAACTGGTGGGCAACATCGCCGATCACGCGGAGAACGCATCCGACCGCATGCGGGGAATGATCGCAAGATGACGGAGCGCGCTACCCGGGACCACTGCATCCGGTGCGGGGAATGCTGCATGGGCTCCAGCCCGACCCTTCAGATGGCCGACGTCTCCCTGGTGCATGACGGCCTGATTGAGAAGAAGGCCCTCTACACCGTCCGGGCGGGTGAGCTGGTCATGGACAACATCAACGGCAGGCTGATCGCCACGGATACGGAGTTCATCAAGGTGCGGGAGAAGGAAGGGGGCCGTGGATGCTGTTTTTACGAAGAGGATCCGCGGGCCTGCGGCATCTATGAATCCCGCCCCATCCAGTGCCGCGCCCTTGCCTGCTGGGATGAAACGGAATTCATGAAGGTCTATGCCAGGCCCAAGCTGGCCCGGCGGGACATTGTCCGGGATCCGGGGCTGCTGAAATTGATGAAGGCCCACGACGAAACCTGCGACTACGGAGAATTGGGCCGCCGCGTGAAAGCCATTCCGGAAGGCGGAGACGCGGCCGTGGAAGCGGTCCTGAAACTCCTCAAGTTCGACCACGACCTCCGGACCCTGGCCGAGCGGAAACTCGGCATGGACCCGCGGGAAATGGATTTTTTCTTCGGTCGTTCCCTCTCCGCAACCATCCCCATGTTCGGGCTCCGGGTCGTTGAGAAGCCGGACGGCACCTTTTTCCTGACCGTTGCGGATCCCCCCGGGAAAACAGAGGCGTACGGCAGTGGCGGCCCGACCGGTGAGCGTCCCCGCAAAAGGTAGCGCCGGATCAGGTCGCCGGACAGGCGCACGGCATTAACAGCCACTCCCATGTCGGCATAATTTTTATCAGGAATTCCCCTGCTTTTTCTTCCCGTTTTTCATTTCGGGTCAGGATAAGGCCGGCTTTGAGCCCGAGTTCCTTCATCCCTGAAACAAGGGCTTTTTTTTCTCTGTTAAATGTATCGATGCCTGTCAGATCATGACATACCTGGATAAGACCGGTTTTTCCGTTCTCCCTTATCAAAAAGTCCACCTCGTATCCTGCCTTTGTCTTGTAGTAATAAACCGGGTATCCTTTTCTTCTCAGGGCGATAAAAACCTGGTTTTCCAAAACACGCCCCTTGTTTTCTGAAAATTTCAAGGTGAGGTAATTATGTATCCCCG
>CAZCVB010000069.1:0-10756 GCA_964501805.1 uncultured Desulfobacteraceae bacterium
CCTGTGTTCGGGAACTTCGATGTGATCTGTCAGACAGGTAACATTGATATTAAGGGCGCCGGAAACCCGAACCTTGATCGCCAGGCTTGGTTGGGAAATTTGACCCTTGGGTACAAAGTAACCCCCCAGTTTAAACTCTCCATCAACGGTCTGTATGTGAGCGGGGATGACGATCCCAATGACGGAGACGCTGAGAATTTTGATTCCATAGACGTGGACGTCAAGGTAGGGCAGATTTTTTTCAAGGACAGCCTTCTGGGCGATTGCGACCGGTTCTTCTCCGATGGGCCCTATATCAAGGACAAGGGCTTGATCAATTTGGCTCTGCAGGGAGAATACCAGATCAACCGGGCCAACAAGGTGCGCGGGGCGGTTCGGCACCTGTGGACGGATAAGGACCTGTCGTATGTGGACGGATCGGGCCGGACGGATGACGACCTAGGAACCGAACTCGATTTCTGGTATATCTACCGGTACAACAAATATGTGAAATTAAGGTTTGAAGCCGCCTATCTGTTTGCCGGTGACGGCGCGGATGCCATGGCGGCTACGGGACAGGCGGATGATTTATACTATCTTGCCACTGGTGTGATGTTCAGGTTTTAGGTTTTTATCCCGCCTGAAAACCCGGTCCCTCATGGGCCGGGTAAGATCACCGGCCGCCGAAAGGGCCCAGGGCGGGGGGCGGTGGCCACCTTTTGAATCGGATGTATGGCCGGGGGCTGATGCCGCAGGCCGTACATCCGATTTTCCAATTCAAGGATTTTTAATGAAAAAGTCGTCCCGACTGCGGTTTTCGCTTTTTTCCTTTTTGATGATCCTCTTTGCCGGGGCCTGGTGCCTGTTTTCCCGCCCGGTAATGGGGGAGACGGTGCCGCTGGAGCGGATCGTCAAGGACCTGGGACCGCTGGATGCGGTGATTATCAAGGGGAGCGGGCAGCGGATCGTCATCAACAAGGGACTGAAGCGAAATGTCCACAAGGGCGATTTGTGGATGGTATACGCCACGGGCGAGGCCATCACCGATCCCGGAACCCACGAGGTCCTGGGATCCCTGATGACGCCCATGGCCATGCTGAAGGTCATCCGGCCCGAAAAACTCTTTTCCGAGGTGGCGGTCCGCTGCCTCCGCGAGACCTGCGCTTTCAATGAAGGGACGGTGGCCCATCGCTTCCGGGAGATCGAGGCGGTCTTTCGGGACGACAAAAAGGGCGCCCATACCCGCCTGTATGAATGGCTTCGGATGAAGTTCCCCTTCATGAACTGGCAGGGATATGAAACGCGTCTGGAAGCGGCCGGCACGCCGCCCCTTTCCGATGGGGTCAGTTTCATTGTGGAAAAGGACCGCCTGGTGGTCTGGAGCGGCGGCGATGTGGTGGGGATTTATGATATCGCTGAAAAGCCGAAGCCCGTCGCCGCGCCGCCGGAAAGGCCCCGGCGCGCGCGCCTGCCGGTGCCGGGCCTGCCCGGCCGGCGGGCCTCCAGGGTCTTTCACCGGGTCCTGAGCATCGACCGGATCGCCTATTCCCTCCAGCTTCAGGAGATCGGTCCCGCCAGGGTCCCGTTCCTCTTCTATCTCACCAAAAGCGGCCTGTGCGCCAGGGAACTGGAAGGGAAGGCCGTATTTCATTACCATCACCGGGGATTCGGCGACATGGTGAGCATCTCCGTCAATCCGGATGGACTGGTGGCGGTGAATGTCTTTGTCCAGCGGGAAGGGATGCAGTCGGCCATCCTGAAGTTCAACGGAAAAGGATTCCGCGTGGTGGCCCGGGATATCAACCGGATCCTGGGGTTTTTTGATCGCGACGGAGACGGCCGGAGAGAGACCCTTCTGGGGGAGAGCTATGACGCGGAGGACTTTTTCGGCTCCGGGGTGTACGAACTGGAGATCCGGAACGGCCGCGTGAAGCGGAAATCCTCGCTCCGGATGCCCGCCAATTTTACGGTTTTCGGGAGTTTCTGGGCCGATCTGGACGGAAACGGAATCCCGGAAGTGGGATTTTACAATCCCGGGCGGAAACTGGTATTGAGGGAAAAGGGACGGAAGCGGTGGGAGTCCCCGGCCAAGCTGGGAGGATCATCCCAGGTCATCAAGATGGAGATCATGGAGGCCGGAAACGTTTCCACCAAAGACATTGTTGTGTGGAGCCGGCCGGCTGTGATGCGCGTGGAAAAGCAGTACGCGGTCGCGGTGCCCATCACCCGGACCGATATCCTCAAAATGCTGCGATCCACCTACGAGAACGCCCGGATCGGATGGCTCTATTATTCTGAAGGGCGGTATGTCTTCTCTCCAATGGAACTGCGGTTCCAGGGGCCGGTGCAGGACCTTTTTGTGTACCATGACACCCTCTACTGCATGGCGCTGGAGGGCAATTTTTTTACCCAGGAAGGCCGGAGCCACCTCATGGCGGCCTCTCTCAAGGACCTTCTGGCAAGGCTTCAGTAGCGGTTGCTCCGGGGAAGAGCAGGAAAGACAGGGATACGACGTCTCAAGGAAAGGAAAGTCTGTGCGGCCCCTGTCTTTTAGCTGGACCGGGAAGGACGCGTGAACCGGTGATTCCCGGGTGTGGCGTAAATAAAAAAATGTGTGAGGAGTGACGACAATGGCCAAAATTTTAGTACTGGATGATGAGGGGGATGCCTGTGATCTGATTGAACGGATTCTTTCTTCCGCCCATGACGTAAAGACATTCACGGAAGAACAGGCTGCCATGGATTTTGCAAAGGAAAACCCGGTGGATCTGGCCATCCTGGACATCAAGCTGAAGGAGATGTCCGGGGTGGACGTGCTGGCCAGGTTGAAGGAGGACAATTCCGAAATCAAGGCCATCATGTTGACCGGCTATCCAACGGTGGAAACGGCCCAGCAGGCCATTACTCTGGGCGCCCATGAATACCTGGTAAAGCCCATTGATATAGATGAGCTGGAAGCCAAGGTCAAGAAGGTCCTGGCGGCCAAGAAGAAAAAGGCCAAACAGGCGATCCAGCTGGGCTCCTGATTCGGGACAGGGGCCTGGATAACGGGCTCCCGTGACCCGGACCCGCCGTTTCCGAAACGGCGGCAAAACCTTTCGTGGTACCTCCCTATTCGAATTTTTGAATACCGGGGATCTTCCGGGAGAGGATGATCGTACCTGTGTCACGTGAACCCTTCCCGCCGGTTTTTCCTTGTTCTGTGAAGGGCCGGCGGGAGGCCGGCACGCCGTGCGGGTCCGGTACGGGGGCGAACGGGCGCTTTTGTTGCTTTACAGGAAAAACTTCAAGGAGGTGTGTCAAATGGCACAAGATTCATTGGCCAGAGAGAGGGGAAGGATTTACCAGTTTCTTACGGTTCTTTATCATGATGAGATATCAAAGGATCTTGTCGCACGTATGGCCGGAGACGCCTTTCAGACGGCGGCCGCCGGTTTTATGGATCGTTGCGCATTGAACGATCTCAAGTCCGGTCTTCAGAAAATGACATCATATTTCAAGGAAGGAGATACCGACGCCATACACAAGGAACTCTGTTTTGAGTATGCGGATATTTTTCTGAACGCGGGGGTGAACCCGGCCTTCCCGTACGAGTCCGTATACGTCAGCCGGGAGCCGGTGGTCATGGGCGAACCGGTATTTTCCGTTCGCAGGGCCTATCGAAAGGCCGGGGTTCATAAGTCCGATGGTTTCAAGGACCTGGATGATCATATCGCCGTGGAACTTGAATTCATGCGCCATCTGCTCGAGACGGGCGCCGATGACCCTGAAAAGGCCTCGGAATTCCAGACCCTTCAGGTGGCGTTTTTGAAGGATCATCTCATGGGATGGGTCATCGAGTTCTGTGCGGTCCTTGCCAACAGTGCGGCTTCGGCCTTTTACAAGGGGCTTTCCGAGTTCACCATGGCGCTTATCTTTCACGAGCGGATGCTGGCATTCGACCTGCAGTCCGGCAAGGCGCCCAATGAGACCCTGGTTGATTGTTTCAAGGGACTGGCTCAGGTTATTTCAACCCTGGATCTGGCGTCTGGATACCTGACCCTTGAGTCCGGGATCAGGGAAGAGGAGCCGGAAAAAAGGATTCCCACCCACTGCTATATCTGCGGGGCCCTGTGCGGGCAGACCGCAAAAGTAAAGGACGGTATCATCGTCTCCATGGGCGGGCTCCCGGGGGATCCCAAGGGGGGCGGACGCCTGTGTCCCAAGGGGGCGTCGGCAGCCAACCACGCCTACAGCGCTTACCGCCTCAAGACCCCGTTGATCAAGGAAAACGGCCGTTTTCGCAAGGCGTCATGGGACGAGGCCCTTGATCTCGTGGCGACCCTGCTCAAAGAGCAGGAACCGGCGAAGATGGGCTATATGCGGGGGAATGATTTCAATAACTGGCTGCATGAAGCGCTGTTCGATCATTACGGGGCCCCAAAAACCACCCATCGGCCCATGTGTGACAACGCGAACCGCATGGCCAACGAACACAACCTGAACGATAAACGGCCATGGCTTCACTACGGTGACTCCGATTATATCGTCATGTTCGGGAACAACGACTTCGCCACCAGCTACAGCCAGCGCAAGACCGCCATGTTGCGGCGGGCCCTGGACCGGGGCGCCAAAATGGTCGTCTTTGATCCCCGCCGTTCCGAGACCGCCGCGGCGGCCACGGAGTGGATTCCCCTGAGGCCCGGCACGGATGCCGCCGTGGCCATGGCCATGAGTTATGTCATCATCAAGAACGACCTGTACGACAAGGAATTCGTGTCCGAGTGGACCTATGGGTTTGAAGATTTCAAAAAGCGCGTCCTTGGAGAAGAGGACGGTGTGGCCCGGACCCCCGAGTGGGCGGAAGAGATCAGCGGCGTGCCGGCCCGTACCATCGAACGGCTTGCCATAGAGATGGCCCATGCGAGGAACCGGGGGGTCATCAGCTGGACCGGTCTGGCGCAGACCCCGAACGGGATGTACGGCACCATGGCCATTCAGGCATTGAACGGTCTCTTAGGCACCTTTGACGCGCCCGGCGGACCCAGCCTCCCATGGAAACGCAAGCTGAAAGGCGCCTGGGGAGAGGGGCAGACCAAGCCGCCGGGAAATGCGCCGAAAGAAAAGCTGGACAAGGCGGACATGTGGGCCGGGTGGATCCCGTCTTATTTCCCGCGCGACGTGGCCGAGGGAAAAATCGAGGCGGTGGTCAACTATTTCGGTGATCCGATCCTCTCCTGGGGAAACCAGGAGGCCATGATCCAGGCATTCGAATCCCTGAAATTCTGTGTCTCCATCGATGCATTCATGGGAAATACGGCCTTGCTCTCCACCGTTGTCCTTCCGGACGCCACCTACCTGGAGCAGAGCCAGGTGAAGCCGGACTGGATGTACGACGCCTTCATCAGCTACTGGCAGCAGGTGATTGATCCGCTTTACGACTCCAAGCCGAGTTGGTGGATCTTTATCGAACTGGCGAAGCGGCTGGGCATGGGTGAGTATTTTCCATGGGCCCATATCGACGAGGCCCACCGCAACCAGCTCAGCGGCACGCCGTGGTCTCTGGAAGAGCTGAAGGAAAAGGGTTATATTATCACGGACAATCATGAGTTCTACAAATACAAAAAGTGGGGCGAACTGAATCCCCCGGAAGGCTATGGCTCCTCTGGGAAGACAAAGACCGGGAAATACAATTTCAAGAACCCGGTGGCCGAGGAAAAAGGCGTGGACCCGCTTCCGGACTACAAGACCCCGGATCCCGAACTGGCTCCCGATGACAGCTATCCCCTGGTATTCGGGAATTTTCGCGTGTTTGAGCATGAGCACTGTTCGACCTTTAACAACATCTACCTGATGAAGTTAAGGGGCACAAACCCCTTGTGGATCAATGTCATCGATGCGGCGGCCCGCGGCATATCCGATGGTGACGCGGTGACGGTCCGCAGTCCCTGGGGAACCCGGAACCTGCGGGCGCGGGTGACCTGGGATATCTGCCAGGGCGTGGTGGCTTCGGCGGGCGGATTCGGCCATGCAAGGGGGATCGAGGCGGATCCAAAGTATCCTCAGTTCGGCGGCACCAACACGCCGGGCCTGATGCGCCCCAATACCGCGGAGCCCATGGGGGGCACGCCCCTGTTCAAGTTCATCAAGGTCCAGGTGGAGAAATCCGGATAAGTGGTCCACCTGAGTCCCATAAAACCTGCTCTTCGGATCGTGTCGTGGGCCGTGGGGGGAATCCTTTTTTCCCCCCTCCCGGCCCTGGCCGTCCAGGCCCACGGCCATCCGGAGGGGCTTTATGTCCACCAGCTTGGACATCTGGCGTTCCTGGTTTCCATGCTCTATATCTGGTTCCGGACGCGGAAACGCAGGGGGGCGGGATGGGTTTTCATCCGGCTCGCCTTTGTCCTTTTCGCCCTGTGGAACGTGAACACCTTCCTGATCCATGCCATCCAGGTCTCCTTGTCCCCCGGCCAGTTCGTGGGCCGTATCGGCGGGCTTCCGCGGTATTTCCAGCCCCGGTCCGCCCTGGAAGTCTACTATTATTTCGGGAAAATGGATCATCTTCTGTGCGTGCCCGCCGCCTTTTTCCTGGCCATGGGCCTGAGAAGGATGGGCCGCCAGCCCGAAGACGCCTCACATCATGAATTTTAAACTCCCCCTCATCTATATCCACTGCGTCGACACCATCGGTTCCACATTGATGCTGATCCTTGCGGCCGGGATCTTTTACGAATCTTTCAGGCTGCGCAAGCGGAGTTTTTTCCATCTCTACCTCTTCCTTCTTTCCTGCAGCCTGGGGACTTTTGCCGTGAGCCGGGCCTCCGGGCATATTCTGAAGTCTTTCCTGATCTATGCCGGGGAAAAGGCCCTGTGGAAGACCCTTGCGCCGTTGAGCGGCAGCGCCAATACGGTGATCTTTGTCCTGATCGCCTCTTTATCTTTTTATTACGGTATCTTCCGGAACCTTCAGCTCGCCCGGGACCGGGAACGAAGGGCGCACCTGCGGGCGATCCGGGGCGCACGGGATTTCCTGCAGAAGGTGGTGGACAGCCTCAACACCCAGCTCGTGGTCATTGATCCCTCTTACCGGATTGTCGGCGTCAACCGGAAATTCCTGGAAGATTTCAACCTGTCAATGGATGAGGTGGTGGGGGCGTACTGTTACAATGTGCTCCATCGTTTCTGTGATACGGTGAAGAATTGCCGGAAGGATGAGGCGGAAGGGCATTTCTGCCCATGGAAAATGATCCGGGAAGGCCGGAACGCCTCCATGAGCATGATCCACCGCCATCGCTATCCCGGCATGGAAGAACCCCGGTATATTGAGATATCCGCCTCGCCGGCACTGGATAACAACGGGGACGCCGAGTACCTTATCGAGACCCTCACGGATGTGACCGACAAGATCAAGATGGAGGAAATCGAGCGGAAGCAGGAAAAATTGACCGGGGTCATGGAGATGGCAACCGCCGTTGCCCATGAATTGAACACCCCCATGTTTACGGTGCTGGGAAACGCCCAGCTCCTGAAGCGGGCCTTCAAACCGGATGATCCGGCCCAGAAAGACGTGGAAGCGATCCTTCGGAACGTAAAAAAAATGAGCCGGCTCACCAAGCAGATGACCCAGATCACCTTGTATGCCACAAAGGATTACGTGGATGGTGAAAAACTGGTGGACATCATGGCGGCCTCCGGTTCTGAAGGCGATGTGCCGGTGCAGGAAAAGGCCCGTGCGGCCCGGGAAGAGCGGTGGCTCCACCTGGAGAAAATGGCCGCCATGGGCCAGTTGACCGCGAGCGTGGCCCATGAGCTGAACAATGCGCTGAACATTGTCCTGGGCTACAGCCAGTTGCTGTCGAGGGGATTTTCAAAGGAGTCGCGGGATTACGGGGACCTGAAAAAGATCGAAAAAAATGCCAAGCAATGTCAGCGCATCGTAGCCGGCCTCCTGGACTACACGCGGAGCGTGGCCGGTGAACGCAGCGTCGAGGACGTGAACCGCCACCTGGAGGAGGTCCTCAGGCTGGTGGAACACCGGATGTCCCTGGACGGTATCGAGATCGTGCGGGAGTTCTCTCCCGGCCTTGCGCCGGTGATGATGGATGCCAATGAGATGAAACAGGTCTATCTCAACCTGTTGAACAACGCGGCCCAGGCAATGGGAAAGAACGGGCGCGTGACCGTAACGACCGCCCGTTCGGAGGATGAAGACGGCGTCATGGTCTCCATCTCGGATACGGGTCCCGGGATCCCGCCGGAGATTATGGACAAGATCTCCGCCCCGCTTTTCACCACCACGGAGGCGGGACAGGGAACAGGCCTCGGGGTAAACGTCAGACGGGAAATCGTGCGCAAACACGGCGGGACCCTTGAGGCGGAGAATATCCCCGAGGGCGGCGCGCGTTTTATCATCAGGCTTCCCGTGTATTTGGAGAAGACCGGGGATCCGGCCCCGGAGGCCCCTCGGAAATCGGGATGATCCCGGGAAATGGCTGATCTCTTCCCGGTCTCGTGCGCTACCCCGGAATTTTATCCCCCTTCCCTCCTTTTTTCAGCTTATCCAGTTGGCGCGTGTACCAGTCGACCTGCCGGCACAATCCCCGGATGATGCGGACCTCCCGCGCCCTCAGGGGCATCCTGGAAAGAAACCGCCGGATATTGAGCATCCAGTGTTCCGGGTTTTGCGGGTCAATGAACCCGATCTTCATGCACACGTCCCTGATGTGGTCGTACATCCCTTCCAGTTCGAACCTGTTGGCGAGGCGTGGCACAGGCGCAGGAGCTCTCTTCCGGGCCGCCATGGCGATTTCGTAACAGATGATCAGCACGGCCTGTGCCAGGTTCAGGGAGGAAAAGCCCGCCGTGGGGATGGTAACGATGGTATGGCAATATCGGAGCTGGGCATTGGACAGGCCCCGGTCTTCCGGGCCGAATAGAATGGCGATGCGATTTTCCGGGGACAGCGGAATCAGTTGTTGGGCCAGGTCCCGTGGCCGGTTCAGGGCGGGGCGGTTCGATCCGATACGGGCGGTGGTTCCGGCCACGTAATTGAATGGTCCCGTGGCCTCCTTCAGGTCGCCGACCACCGTCATCCGGTCCACCACGGCCATGGAATTCCCGGTGGCCATTTTCCGGATACGGGGGAGGTCCAGGTTCCCGGGACGGATCAGGATGAGGTGTTTCAGCCCCATGTTGCTCATGGCGCGGGCCGTGGCGCCGATGTTTTCCGGAATCTGGGGCTCTGCGAGCAGGATGGCGATGTGGTCAGGGTTAATCCGGGCGGTCATCTTGTAATATCCGTACGATTTCGGCCATGAGGATATCGCTGTCAAAGGCGAATGTCACGGTTCCATGGTCGATACTGAAGGCAACCAGGCGGCAATGATATTCCTCGGCCACCTCTTCCAGGAGGCCCTTGAAATGAACCACTTCCCAGTGTTCCATGTCGTTGATTTCTTCCGGAAACATGTCGATTTCAATGTATCCCGTCGATTCGCTCATGGACATAGCTCCTCAGGAACAGAATCATACCTCCGAAAATGGTCAGGGCGCCAGCAATAAATACGGAGCCCAGTGTAAAAAGATCGATCAGGATTCCGGCAAGAACCGGTCCCGCGAGCATCCCCACGCTGTGTCCCATGGCGAGAAGTCCCATGATGGATCCCATGGAACGGGTGCGGCGGCCCTCGATCACGCCCAGGGCCATGATTGCGGGAAAAGAAACGCCTCCGGCCAGGCCGAACAGGCTGTTGGCGATGATCAATTCCCCGAAGGATTCCGCTGTTCCAAGATACAGCATCGACCCGATCCCGAGGACGCCGCCGGAGACCACCAGTGCCTTTTTGCTGACGCGGTCGGCCAGATACCCCATCGGGGCCTGGAACAGGCCGGACACGAACACGTTCATCCCCACCAGGAGGCCGATGGCGGAGGCGGACAGACCCATTCGGGTGCTGGCCAGGAACGGGAGAAAGGTCCAGGTGATGCCGATGCAGGTGGTAAAACAGGAGCGGAACGCGAAAAGGGAAAAAACGCCGGGCCTTCTCATCAGGTGCAGGTAGGAGACAGGGCCCTCTTCCCGGTCGCCGCGTCCCGACGGCCTGTTTTTTTCCGGGGGCAGGAAAAAGAGGCAGAGGAGGAAGCCCGACAGGGTAAGGGCGCCCATGGACAGAAACGACACCTGGATGTTGAACCAGTCCTTGACCACGCCTCCCATGAGCGGCCCCAGGGACAGGCCCCCGTAGATGGATATGTTGAAAAGGCCCATGATGCGTCCTTCCCGGCGGGCGGGCGTGATGATTCCCACGTAGGCCTGTGCCACGGGAAGGATCATGGCCGAAGCGAATCCCTGTCCCAGGCGAAGAAGTATCAGGGTTACGACACTGTGTGAGGCGCAGTACAGAAGGGAGAGAAGAAAATAGATCAGGAGTCCCGTCGCCAGGAAAGGTTTTTTCCCCTTCCGGTCGGAGAGCTTTCCGAAATAGGGGACGAAAATGCTTCGGGTGAGTGAAAAGGCCGCGAAGACCAGCCCGATCTGGAAGGCCCCGGCTCCAAGGTCGTGGGCATAGACCGGCAGGAGGGGCGCTACCAGGCCGGCGCCCGTGGTCGTGACAAAGACGGCCAGGAAGAGGGTGATGAATATCTTCATGTTGTCGGACAGGGCCGTCTATCCGGCATGCGGGGCTGCCGCTTCGGCGATCCGTTCCCGGTAGGTTTCTTCCATGGCCTGGACCAGGCATGTCAGGGTATGATTTACCGGCGTGGGGATGCCCAGCTTATCCCCTTCACGGACGATGGC
>CAZCVB010000070.1:0-10605 GCA_964501805.1 uncultured Desulfobacteraceae bacterium
GTCATGCTTCATGAAGACCCGGTACAGGTTCGCCATGGTGCCCATCAGCGCGCGGAGCGTGTCGGGGGAGGGGAGCGGCTCCAGTCCATAGGCCAGGTTGCGCGCCAGGTACGGCATCCACCCGGCGGCGGGATCGACGGAGCCCTTGAGGATCAGTTCCGGGGATTTCGCTGCAACCTCCTCGATCTCCATGCCTCCCGCCCGGCTGAAGATCAGGGTCGGCGCGGCACAGGAGCGATCCACCAGCATGCCCAGGTACAGCTCCCGGTCGATGGCGATCCCTTCCTCCACCAGGACCTGGTGGATTGTCACGCCGCGGGGGCCGGTCTGGCGGGTCACCAGTTTTTTCCCTATCATGTCTTCCACCGCCTTGGGCACTTCCTCGGCCCGGTCGATCACCCGAACGCCACCGGCCTTTCCGCGGCCCCCGGCATGGACCTGGGCCTTGACGACCCAGGGCGGACCTTTAAGCCTCCCCGCAACCGCAGCCGCGTCCCGTGCGTTGGTGACCAATTCCCCGGCCGGGACGGAAACGCCCGAGTTCCGAAGGACCTCTTTCGCTTGATACTCATGTAATTTCATAAGGTTAGTACCTCACACGATAGGGTTCCAAAATCAGCATGTTTCCTCTTTATTATCATTGCCGGGAATTGTCAAGGAAGACGAATCGCGGGCCCGGGGCTACCGGTCATCACGGGGAAGGCAACGGTCCCGGCGACCCGCCTGGAACAAATATCTTTTCCCGGTAGTATCTGAGCTCCTCCAGAGATTCCATGATATCGCTCATGGCCTGGTGGCATTTCTTTTTCCGAAAGGGGGGGAGACCGGGATACCAGTTCCGGGCCAGTTCCTTGATGGAGCTGACATCGATGTTCCGGTAATGGAAAAAGGCCTCCAGTCGGGGCATATGCCGGGCCAGGAACCGCCGGTCCTGGCAGATGGAATTGCCGCAAAGGGGGGAAGTCCCCTTGTCACAGTACCGGGAGATGAACGCGAGGGTTTCCTCCTCCGCGCTACGGCAGTCGTGGCCGGAGACGGCGGCCCGCGCCAGGAGCCCGGAGGCCTCGTGGTGGACGCGGCTCCATTCCTCCATGGAAGAAAGGGTTTCCCGGGGATGGCGGATGGCGATATCCGGCCCCTCTGCGATGACGCGGAGATCCCCGTCCGTGACGATGGATGCGATCTCCAAGATCGCATGTTCTTCAGGATCCAGACCCGTCATCTCCAGGTCGATCCAGGCCAGTCTCTCTGCCAAGGCGGTTCCCTTCCTCCGGGTGTGCGCGAAATCGCACACGGAATGCGTGAGGATGCGCGACGGCCCGGCTATACAATATCCGCAAATGTGATATGATTATACATTAAATCAAGGTATCTTGAAACCCCTGACCGCAACCGTTGATCGTGTCCGGCGTCTTTCAAAAAATGCAGACGGAATTTACAGGATCGGACGGGAGTACCGCGGCTTTTGCGGTCGGGGTAAACCGGTAACCGGAGCAGGGGAAGAGGGCACGCCATGAAACGTCTTGCCGCCATGACGGGGGTCCTCACGGGAATGCTCATCGGGCTCCCGTTGCTGGGCGTGATGTGCGCGGGAGCGGATATCCGGAGATACCTGGAATTTCCGCCTGTTACCCGCTATGTAAGCCATGCGCCGTTTTCATGGCCCGTGTTTGCGGGAGGCACTGCCCTCGTCCTTGCGGCGCTGGTCCCCTTCGTGTCCCGGGTACTGGGGGTCCACGGGCATTTACGGAGAAGGCCCGCGGTCCGCGCCTTCCCGTGGTGGGGGTGGGCGGGGATTTTTTCAGGCCTGGCCGCGTGGGTCCTGGCGTGGAGCCGTTTTCCCTGGTTCAGGCCGCTTCAGCCCCATACCTTCACCCCGTTGTGGCTCTCCCTGATCGTGGTGGTAAACGCCCTCGCGTATCGCGGGAAGGGCCGGTGCCTGATGTGCGACCGGCCCCGGTTTTTTATGGCACTGTTTCCGGCGAGCGCGGCCTTCTGGTGGTTTTTCGAATACCTGAACCGGTTCGTTCAGAACTGGTATTACACGGGGGTGGATTTCGGGCCCGCCGAATACTTCTGGTACGCGACCCTCTCTTTTTCAACCGTGCTCCCGGCCGTTCTCTCCGTGCGGGAATGGCTGCGTGAATTACCCGCTATCCAAAAGGCCTTTTACGGCCTGCGGCCCATCCGGGTCCACCGGCCGCGACTCGCAGCGGGAGCGGTGCTGATCCTCTCCGCCGCCGGGCTGATGGGGATCGGCGTCTGGCCCGACTACCTTTTCCCGCTTCTCTGGGTTTCCCCGCTTCTCATCGTGGTCTCCCTGCAGGCCCTCACCGGACACCCCCATATCCTCCGGGACCTGGCCCGGGGCGACGGACGCCTGCTGGCCGCTTCCGCCCTTGCCGCCCTCATTTGCGGTGGGTTCTGGGAGATGTGGAATTATCACAGCATGGCAAAATGGGAATACGCCGTCCCTTTTGTGAACCGTTACCGGCTGTTTGAGATGCCCGCGCTGGGGTATGCGGGATATCTCCCATTCGGTCTCGAGGTCTCCGTGATCGGCGGGTTGCTGGAATCGGTTACGGCGGCAACAAGCCCGCCCGCCCGTCGCGGTCACCGCATCTCCGCGGCCGGTCCCCGTTCCATCATTTCCATGATGCGGCGCCCTTTTTCTTCCGCGTCTTCCCGGTAATCAAGGCATGCGGGGCTCTCGATGACGCCCATTCGGAAGAGGGCGGCCTTGATCACGGGAACGGCCGCGTTTTCATAAATTTCCCCGAGCCGGCGCAGGTAGGCCCCCAGTTGCAGGGCCTGTTCAAGGGTGCCGGGATAATCGGCCGACGGGCCGCCCGTCATCAGGGAGAATCGGGTGGCCTCATGCCATTTCCCGGCGTCAAGGTTTGCGCCGACGGAGACCACACCGCTCATGCTGGGGTGCTGAAGAAAATGTGTCTCGCTCCCGTCATAGATCCTGAAATGATCCCTCGACCGGACGGCCCGCTGGTAGTTCCGCGCGCGGTCAAGGTTTCCCCGGAAAACGAGTCCGGCCACGCGCGTGTTCCGGCACAGCTCTTTCAGGACGGCGGTCCGGATATTATTTCTTTTGAGCGGGCGGGAGAGGGCGCCGATGAAATCCGGATCGTTATACAGAAGAAAGGGTTGGGGAGCCGCTGTGGTGAGCCGTGCGTAAAAGGCGGGGAGCCCGCGGTTGCTGTGATAGTAGAGCGGCGCATCCACCCAGAACACCGGGGCTCCGTATGCCCGGCTTTCAAGGATCCGCTGAAACTCCGACAGCCCCTGGAGCGTCTTTTCCGTGGACTCCCTTGTGATCCAGACCATGAGGGGGACGCGTCCCCGGATTACGGCGAGGGACATCTTCAGCAGTTCCAGGCGCCGGGCGAATTCCAGACGGCTTCCTTCCCCTCCGGCGGGTCCGCCGATAAGGACGGCCTCGGAAAAGGGCGCCACGCGGTCCAGGAGCCTTCCCAGGCCGCGGCCGTCAAGGGAACCGTCCGTTTTCAGGGGGGTAACGAGATCAACGATCAATCCCCGGGGTGCCGTATGTTCCGCCATTGAGCCTGAATTCCTCTCGACCCAGAAGGTCATGAAGGTGGACAAGCCCCTTTACGCGGTCTTTCCTGTCCACGATGACGAGATGGGTGATGCCGTTGAATTCCATGGTGCCGAGGGCCGCGGCCGCGGTCTTTTCTTCATCAATGGTCCTGGGACGCTTCGACATGATATCTTCCACCCGCATTCCGAGGACATCGGCGGTCTTCAGCAGGGCCCGTCGCAGATCGCCGTCGGTGATAATGCCGATGAGCCTGCGGTCTGCTCCCACCACCAGGGTGGCGCCCAGTTTCTTGGCGTCCATCTCCACCACCGCCTCGCCCACCCGGGTTCCCGAAAGGACCTGCGGGATGTCTGCGCCGGTGAGCATCACCTCGCGCACCTTGACCGAAAGGCGTTCTCCCAGGCTTCCGCCGGGATGAAACTTCCGGAAATCGTCCTGGCTGAAACGCCGGCGGTTGATGAGGGCCACGGCCAGGGCGTCGCCCATGGCCAGCGCGGCGGTGGTACTGGCCGTGGGCGCGATGCCCATGGGACACGCCTCCCGTTCCACGCCCACGTCGATCACCACGTCGCTGATCCGCGCCATGGGGGAATCAAGGCCGCCGGTGAAGGCAATGATGTTCGCCCCCATGTCTTTGAGGATGGGGAGGATCCTGTTGATCTCTTCTGTATGCCCGCTATGGGAAACGGCTACGACGATGTTGTCATGGGCGACCATTCCCAGGTCCCCGTGAATGGCCTCGGCCGGGTGGAGAAAGAGGGAAGGGGTCCCGGTGCTGTTGAGGGTGGCGACGATCTTTCTGGCGATGAGCCCGGATTTCCCCATCCCGGTAAAAATCACCCGTCCCGGGGATTTCAGGATCATGTCCACGGCCTTTTCAAATTCCTCGCCCACCCGGTCCGCCAGCCGGAGGATGCTCTCGGCTTCAATCTTCAACACCTCTCTGGCCTGATCAATCACCATGTCCCCGTATTCTCCGTCGCCGGGTAGAAGCGCCGGGGTATCCTCCGGCGCATCCCCTGTTTTCGATCCATTTAACATGTTCGCCGGTCCTTCTCAAGGCATAACTTTTCGCAGCGCTGAAGAAGGATGACCTTTTCCCGTCGCCTGTGCTATAAAAATCGATGATATCCGGAGTTTCGACCGGGGCCTGGCACCGGCGAATCCCGAATGGTTCCGAAAGGAGGTCCCTAATGGCTTCAACCGCTTCCTCTCCGATACTTCTGACAAGGGGGGACGCCCTGCTGCTGGTGGATATCCAGAACGATTTCCTGCCGGGCGGGAGCCTGGCGGTCCCCGGGGGCGATGAGATCATCCCGGTGGTCAACCGGTGCATCAAACGGTTCATGGCGCGGCGTCTGCCCGTTTTCGCCACCCGCGACTGTCACCCGGAAGGGCATTGCTCCTTCAAGGAATCGGGGGGTCCATGGCCGGTCCATTGCGTCACGGGGACGTTCGGGTTCGAATTTCCGGGGGACCTGCGGCTTCCGGACGACGCGGTCGTCATCTGCAAGGCGGATTCACCGGACCGGGACGCCTATTCCGGGTTCGACGGGACCGATCTTGAGAAACGATTGCGGAAGAGGGGGGTAAGGCGTCTCTTTGTGGCCGGTCTGGCCACGGATTACTGTGTCCTGAGCACGGTCACCGACGCCCTGAAACTCGGGTTCCAGGCAGTGCTCCTGCGGGACGGCGTCAGGGCCGTCGATATTCACGAGGGAGACGGCGACAGGGCCGTTGAAAAGATGGCCGGATCCGGGGCCCTCTCCGCTGTGTCGAGGGATCTCTCATAGCGGCCCGTCTCACCCGTTCACCTTCGGTTCGACCTCCGAAAAAGAACGCGGCCTCAGGTTCCCCGGCGCCGCAGGCTGTACGCCGCCAGGGCGCCGATGGCCCTGGCCGCCCGCTCGGGACCCGAAAAAACCGGGACTCCCAGTTCCATCAGGCGGCGGAACAGCGGCTCCCGGAGATCCCGCAACGTATAGCCCACCACCGGTTTCCCGTGACGTTCCGCCACGCGGGCCACGGCATCGGCCTGGTCGCGGATAAACCGGTCCGTTTCTTTTTCCACCCGATCTTCCGGAAGTCCCATCTGTTCAATGGCCCGCCGCACCGTACTCAGGGGCAGGAAGAGATACATGAGGAGCACGTGGACATTTTCCCCTGAGAGGATCGCGTCCGGGACGGCCTCGTAATAATCGGCCGGGTTTTTGGTGAAGGTGAGGTCCACCGGGTTGCGGAGGCTTCCCGTGTGCGGAACAAAAGGCGCCAGCCGCCGAAGCGTCGCCTCGGAGAGCCCCGGGAGCTCGAGTCCCGCACGGGCGCAGGAATCGGCCGCAGCGGCGCCGGGGCCTCCCGAGTGGGTCTGGATGACCACCCCTCTCCCTTTGGCCGGCGGCAGGAGACCCAGCACCCGGCAGAAGTCAAACATTTCTATAATGGAACGGGCCGGGAGGATCCCGCACTGGCGAAAGGCCCCCTCGTAGAGTTCCGCCGGGCCCGCCATGGCCCCGGTATGGGAGAAACCGGCGCGCCGACCCGCTTCGGTCCCCCCCACGTAAACGGCCACGATCGGTTTGTCCGGGACAATGGCCCGGGCGGTCTCCATGAATTTTCTCCCCCGTTTGATCCCCTCGATATAAAGGGCGATGACCCGCGTCCGTGGGCAGGCTCCCAGGTATTCCAGGCAGTCCACGATGTCGATATCCGCTTCATTTCCGACGCTGAAGGCGCTGCTGAACCCCATCCCCATCCGGGACAGATGGTTGAACATCTGCGTGACGAAGCTGCCGCTCTGGGAGGCCATCCCGATAAAACCGGGCGTCCCCTCATGACGAAAAAAGGTGGTGTTCAACCGGTGATGGGGGTTGGCCACGCCGATACAGTTGGGGCCCAGGAAACGGATCCCGTGTTTCCGCGCGATGCGGACGACCTCCGCTTCAAGGGTCACGCCCCGGCCCCCCACCTCCTTGAATCCGCCCGAGACCACGATGGCCCTCCGGATCCCCTTTTTTCCGCATGCATCCAGGACCTCCGGAACGATACGCGTGGGAAGAACGATGACGGCCAGGTCCGGCGACTCGGGCAGGGCCGAAACGGCCGGGTAGGCCCGAAGTCCCTGCACCCGCTTTTCCGTTGGGTGAACCGGATACACGGGACCCTCGAAACCGAGGTCCAGCAGGGACAGCAGTTGACTGGTCCCCATGGCGGTCATGTTGTTGGATGCGCCGAAAAAGGCGATGCTCCGCGGGTTTGCGATACGATAGAGCGGACTTTCCTTTATTGAAACAGGCATGCGTATCCTCATGTTTTGTTCCCGGGGGCCTGCCCAACGGCCGGGGGCCACATTTCCCGGGGGGCGGGAGGTCTTTTCCGGCGCAGATGCCTCCCGGTCCTGTCCGTGCCATGAGCGTCGGAATTCCAGTGCGGCCCCCGGATGGGCCATGGGCCTGTCGGGGGCGAACGATCGGTATCAGACCCGCAGGCCCGCGTCAACCGAAAACTGTTCCAGTGCCCGCCAAAATGAAGGGACATCTCCCGGAGTAAAGGCTAACTCGAAGAATTTAGTGGACTTTTTACTTCCAATGCTTAATATATGCCCTGAATAAGAAATCCGTGGGGGGCAGTCAAAGATGAAGGTACTTATTTTGGGAAGCACGGGTATGCTGGGAAGCGAATGCAAGCGGGTGTTCGCGCCGGGAAACGAGGTCATCACGCCGGACCGGGAAAAGCTGGACATCATCAGCTGGGACGGGGTCATTGAAAACCTCCAGGAGACCGAACCGGACATTGTAATCAATTGTGCGGCGTTTACCGATGTGGACGCCTGTGAAACGGAGGACTTTGCCGTCCGGAAGATAAACGTGGAAGGTCCCCGGAACCTGGCGCAGTGTTCGGCCAGGTTTGAGTGTAAACTGGTTCACATCTCCAGTGATTATGTGTTTGACGGGCGGAAGATGCTGCCCCAGCCCTATTTCGAGGACGATCCCCTGAACCCGCTTTCGGCCTACGGAAAGAGCAAGCTGGAAAGCGAAAAGGCGGTGCGGGAGAACGCCCCGAATTATATCATGGTCCGGACGGGATGGCTCTTCGGCATCAAAGGCGCCAGCTTCATCAAATCGATCATCTCGCAGGCCCTGACCAAAAAGACCCTCCGGGTTGCCAATGATCAGTTCGGCGCCCCGACCTGGGCCTACCGGCTTGCCCTTCAGATCCGCGAGATCGTGGAAAAGGAAGGGCGGGGGACCTACCATGCCACGGCCGAGGGCTATTGCAGCCGTTTTGAATGCGCCCGCTATATCGTCAAGAAATTGGGCCTCCCGGCAACGGTTGAACCGTGCAGGATGGAGGACTTTCCGGGCGCGGCCCGTCGGCCGGCCAACTGTATACTGGAGAACCGCCTGTTGAAACGGCAGGGGATCTGCATCATGAGGCAGTGGAAGAAAGACCTGGGGGCCTTTCTGCGGAAACACGGAAAGACGCTGATCGAAGAAGCCGAAAGGAAAGCCGGGGAGGCCTGATCCCGGGAAACGCACCGTGATAAGACTGCTTTTCAGCCTGCTGGGACTGGGGTACGTGATCTGCCCGTATGACCTTGTTCCGGATTTTTTCGTGGGGGCCGGATGGATCGACGACATCATCGTGGCCGGCCTGATCTGGTGGTTTTTTTACAAAAAACGCCAGCCGGAGCCCGGGACCGGACAGGATAGCACCAGGGCCCGGACCGGGGCCGGGCCGGGGAAAAGAGAGGGAGACGCCGCCAGGGAAACTTCCGGTACAAAAACCCCCTATTCCATCCTGGGGATTTCGGAAGGGGCCTCTCCGGATGAAATCCGCAGGGCCTACCTGGAACTGGCGGCCCGGTACCATCCCGACAAGGTCTCGCACCTGGGGATGGAATTCCGTGAACTGGCCGAACAGCGGTTCAAGGAGATTCAGGCCGCCTACGCGACCCTCAGGAAATGAGCGCCATGAGACCGGAGGACCTGCCGGACCACCTGACCCGGAACCCGCAGGTTACATACAGGTTACAGGGCCCGTCCCAGCACCGCCCCTTCGTAGATGGCCGCGTGTGCGCTGCGCGGCTCCAGGCAGTCGCCGATCCGGTGGAGTTCATACCCCAGCGGTTTGAGCTGATCATAGAGGGTATTGTCCGGCCGGTTCCCGATGGTGATCACCACCCGCTCGGCCGGCACGAACCGTTCTTCGCCTTTTTCTCCCGAAACCACCACGCCGTCGGCCCGGATCCTGCTTAACTTGGACCGTGTTATGATCTCCACACGGTTTTTCCTGAGCCGTGACAGGAGGATCTTTCGCGTCATGGTCTCCAGCCGGATGCCGATCTTCGGGAGCATCTCCACGATGGTCACCTCGCAGCCGTGTTCGGCCAGGTGGAGCGCCACCTCGCAGCCGGTGGGGCCCCCGCCGATGACCGCGGTTTTCCATCGGACCGGCGGCCGGCTGTCGAGGACCTCCGCAAAACCGACCACGTTGGGGCCGTCGATCCCCTCCACCGGGGGGTAAATCGGGTGACTCCCGGTGGCCAGGATCACCACGTCCGGGTTCTCCGCCTTCACCGTGTCCACCGTCACCTCCCGGTTGACGTGGCACACCACTCCGTATTTTTCGATCTGTCTTTTCTGGAAGCGGATGAGGTTTTTCAGCTCCTTTTTGTAGCCCGCGAGGGTGCCCAGGTTCAGCTGTCCCCCCAGGACCGGCTGTTTCTCATACAGGTGGACATCGTGTCCCCGCCTGGCTGCGACCCATGCCACGTTCAGTCCGCCGGGCCCGCCGCCGATCACCAAGATCTTTTTGCGTTTTTCAGCGGGATGAAAGGCCATCTCCTTTTCCCGGCCCAGCATCGGATTGACCAGGCATTCCACCCGGCCGCGCCGAAAGATCGACTCCATGCATGTGTTGCAGGCGATACAGGTCCGGATGTCGTCGAAGCGTCCTTCCCGGGCCTTGTTGGGCATCTCTGGATCCGCCAGGAGTCCCCGGCCGATGCAGACCAGGTCGGCCCCTCCCGATGCGATAATCCTGTCCGCCACAAAGGGATCGTTGATCCGGCCAACGGCCATGACCGGGATATCAAGGGCCTTTCGGACGGTTTCCGCCGAACCGGCCAGGCATGCCTTTTCCATGAACATGGGCTGGCAGATCCACTCGGGAGTGGCGTCGTTTCCGGCCGAGACCTGGACGATATCGATCCCCGCGGGGACCAGTATTTTCAGGATCTCGATGCTCTCCTCCACGGTCAGGCCGCCGGGCACGAACTCCTGGGCGCTGATCTTGAAAGAAAGCGGGATGTCCCCGGGGATGCGCCGCTTCACCTCGCGCACGATCTCCTCGGCGAACCGGGCCCGGCCCTCCAGGTCCCCGCCGTAGGCGTCCTCCCGGATATTGGAAAAAGCCGAAAGGAACTGGTTCACCAGGTAGCCGTGGGCCCCGTGGATCTCGATCAGCTCGAACCCCGCCTCCACCGCCCGTTCCGCGGCGCGCCCGAAAAGGGCCACCAGTTCCCGGATGCGGCCGATGCTCAACGGCTCCACCTCTCCGCGGATGCTGGGACAGGGGAGGGGCGACGGCGCCACGGGTTTTCGCCCGATCACCCGGGCCGATGTCTGTCTGCCGCCGTGATGGATCTGCACCGCGGGCACCGCGCCTCCCGATTTTATGGCCCGGGCGATCCGGGAAAGGCCGTCAATAAAGCGGTCGTCATCGATCCGGGCCTGGTGAGGGGATACGATCCCCTCCGGGGCCACGGAACAGGCCTCCAGAATGACCATGGCCGGTCCGCCGGCCGCCCTGAGGCGGTAGTGCTCAATGGTGGCGTCTGTGATGGTGCCGTCGTTCTCGACGAGAAAAGAGGCCAGGCCGGGCATCACAATGCGGTTCTTGAGCTCGCATTTTCCGATCCGAAAGGGGGTAAACAACCGCTTGATCATATTCGCGTCTCTCTCGTGGCGGGTTAAAGGTATTGAGCAAGGTTTTATAAGAACGTGTCCCCGGTTTGTCAAATAAAAAACCGG
>CAZCVB010000071.1:0-10584 GCA_964501805.1 uncultured Desulfobacteraceae bacterium
ATTCCCGGCCTGCACACCGGTCGCTACCGGGGCCCCAACATGACCATGGATTTCAGCAACGCGGAGGTGACCAACGTCCTGAGGCTCATCGGCGAGGTCAGCAACCTGAACGTCATCTGGGGACCGGACGTGAAGGGCAAGGTCTCCATGCGGCTGAAAAATGTGCCGTGGGAGCAGGCGCTTGAGTTGATCCTGGAAAATAATGGTCTTGGGAAAAGAGAAGAAGGAAACATCATCTGGATTACCACCAAGGCCAAGATCCGCCAGATCGAAAAAGAGGAGGCACGGAAACGGGCGGCCCGAAAGGCGGAAGAGCGGCGGCTGGCCGAGGAAATGAAGCAAAAGGCCAAGGAGGCAAAGGCCCTCCAGCCCCTTGTCAAGGAGTATCTCCGGGTCGATTTTGCGGACGCGACCGGGGATATCCTGCCGCATCTTGAGAAAATCAAGACGGAACGCGGAAGCCTGAGCGTGGACAAGCGGACCAACACCATTATCATGACCGACATCCCGTCGGCCATCAAGGATGCGAAAGATATCGTCCGGGAGTTTGACACCCCGGTGAAACAGATCATGATCGAGGCACGGATTGTCGAGGCCACCACCAACCTTGTCCGCGATCTCGGGGTCCAGTGGACCAACGGCGGTATCGGTTTTCAACGGCGCAACAACACGGGGGTCGCTTTCAATAATTTTGATGCTACGACGTTCAGCACCGGCGGAGACATCATCGCCGGCGGCAGCTTCGAGAGCAACGCTCCCTCGGCCTGGCAGCCCAACATCGGGCTCAATTTCGGGAAGCTCACCCATGGCGCGCTGGGCGCGTTGACCCTTAACGCCGCCCTCGCCCTTGCCGAGACCGAGGGAAAGGGTAAAATTCTTTCCGCCCCTAAAGTGATTGCCGGGAACGGGGAGGAGGCCACCATCAGCAGGGGGTCCACCTTTTATCTTCCCGCCGCGGACAGCGTGGAGGCAAAAGAGGTCACCGCAAAACTGGAACTGCGGGTGACACCCACTGTCAGCTATAATAATTTCGTTACCATGGAGATTACCCTGAAGGACGAGAAACAGAACGGGACATCGTCCAAGTTCGGGAAGGACTTGAGTACAAAACTGATGGTGCAGTCCGGCGATACCATCGTCATCGGTGGAATCTACCGGGAGGTCAAACAGGACGACGAGGCCGGTGTGCCGTGGCTGAGGGATGTTCCGGTGCTGGGCTGGCTCTTCGGCGCCACCAACAAGACCTTTGAAAAATCGGAACTCCTGATTTTCCTGACCCCGACGGTGCTGCCGCCTCCGGGAAGTGCCCTGTAGATTCATGATCCGGCAAGAAGAGCGAAGGCCGGCACGGCCGGTTCGGATCATCGGCGCATGCCTTCTGCTGGGCCTGTTCTGCCTGGCGGAAGCGGGATGTGCCGGTCAGCCGGTACGTCCGGCGCCGGACAACGAAAAAAGGGCCATGGCCATGGAGAACCTGGGCATGGCCTTTGTGCGTCAGGGACGGTTGCGGGCCGGATTGGAAAAACTGCTTGAGGCGGCCCGGCTGGAACCGAAGAACGCGGATGTGCATCACGAGATCGCCGTTGTCTACCGGAATCTGGGAAAATACCAGGAGGCCCTCCGGCATTTTCAGCGGGCCCTGACGCTACGCCCCCGGTTTCCCGAGGCCTGGAACAATCTGGGAACCCTCTACCTGATCCTCAAGGACTGGAACCGGGCCGTTTCAGCCTTTCGGAAGGCCGCCGACGACACCCTCTATGAGACGCCGTATATCGCCTACAACAATCTCGGCCTGGCCTATTTCAGGATGGGAGACTACCGCCAGGCCATTTCCCATTACCGCCAGGCCCTGAGGCTTCTCCCCTCCTACAGCCGGTGCTACCGGAACCTGGGATTGGCCTATGAGGCGCTTCACCGGTGGGAACGCGCGGTAAAGGCCTATGAGAAGGCGGTTTTTTACGCGCCCGGATACGCGGCCGCCTATGTCAACCTCGGGCGGATCTATATCCGCCTTCACAGGCCGAGGGAGGCCGCCGCCGCGCTGAGGAAGGCCATGGATGTGGACCAGGAGGGAGGCCCCATCGCCGACGAAGCGGAACGGCTTTTGAAAGACCTTCACTAATGAAGCGGCCGGCTCCCTCCCGGGCCGTATTTCGGTGGTCCGTCCCCTTCCTTTCTCCCCGTATATCCCTGTCTCTCACCCCTCCACGATGGGAATAATTTCGTCCAGTGTGTTCACATGGTGGTCCGCGTCCAACGCCCGGTTTTTGTAAGAGATGAACGGCATTCCGCAGGCCCGGGCCATCTGGGAATCGATCGATGAATCTCCCACATAACAGGCCCGGCCCGCGCCGATGCCGAAGAACCGGAGGATTTTGAAAAGGGATTCCGGGTGCGGTTTGGGGTTCCGGACATCGGATGATGATACAACCACGTCAAAAAAAGGACTCAGCCCGTGGGTTCTGAGGACATCGGCGATGGTGTTGCTCCTGTTGGTGGCCACGGCCAGGCCGAAGCGGGATGAGAGTCGTTTCAACAGTGTCACAAGGCCCGGCTCCATTTCCATGTCCCGGATAAAGGGAAAATAGTCCATGCGCTGTCGATAGGCCTGTGCCTCCGAGGTAAACGGCGTCCCTGCAAAAAGATAATCAACGGATTCGGCGGCCGTATGCATGTGAATAAACGGAACCTGCTCTTTTCTGATGAGCGGCAGGCCGAATTTTTGAAGGAGATGGTTATAAAAGTTGATATTGGCCTGGCGTGAATCGAACAGCACCCCGTCGCAATCAAAGATGACCGCCGATTTTCCCGCCATGGTATGTTCCTTTCTGTCCGCCCGAGATAGACAAGGGATTGATTTCGGCGTTTCCTGTTATCGTTGTCCGCATCGGTCTTCCAGATCCGGCCGGGCCGCCCTTTTACGTGGGCCCGGGGGTTTTTCTTTGGCCTCTCCTGCTTGTTTCGATTATAATCAAAAGAGCATAAAAACGGAAATGTAATTTCAGGCGGGAAACCGGAACTCCCGGCCTGGCGGCCTGGGGAGACCTGCAAAGGAGTCACCATGGAAATAGAGACGGATTATCTGGTTATCGGCAGCGGCATCGCCGGGCTCAGTTTTGCCCTGCGGGCGGCCCAGTCGGGCACGGTGGCGGTCGTGACGAAAAAGGAAAAAACCGAGGGGTCCACCAACTATGCCCAGGGCGGCATCGCCTCGGTTTTCGATCCGGATGACAGCTTTGAGAACCATGTCCGGGATACGCTTGAATCCGGAGACGGCCTGTGTCACGAGGAAGTGGTCCGGATGGTGGTCCAGGACGGTCCGGAAAGGATCCGGGAGCTGATCTCCATGGGCGTCCGGTTCACTGAAAGGCCGGAAGACCACGGGCGTCTGGACCTCGGCAGGGAGGGAGGTCATTCCATGCGGCGGATCGTTCACACCAAGGACCTCACCGGGCGGGAGGTGGAACGGACTTTGCTGGAAAGAGTGGAAGAGAATGAAAACATCCGGATTTTTGAGAATTTCATGGCCATAGACCTGATCACAAAGGCGCGTACCCTCCGGAGGGGAATCATCATCAGCGAGACCCGGAAGTCCTGCTGGGGCGCATATGTCCTGGACGTGGAACAGGGGGTTGTGGCTACTTTTCTGGCGAAGATCACCGTGCTGTCCACTGGCGGTGCCGGGAAAGTGTATCTCTATACCTCCAACCCGGACATTGCAACCGGCGACGGAGTGGCCGTCGGATACCGGGCCGGGGCCAAGGTGGCGAACATGGAGTTTGTCCAGTTTCATCCCACCTGTCTTTACCATCCTCTGGCCAAAAATTTCCTGATTTCCGAGGCCGTGCGCGGGGAAGGTGGCATCCTGCTGGACAGGAAGGGACGACGTTTTATGGAGGTCTACCATCCCCTGAAGGACCTGGCGTTCAGAGATATCGTGGCCCGCTCAATCGATATGGAGCTCAAAAAAAGCGGTGATGAATGCGTTTATCTGGATATCAGCCATAAACCGGCGGAATTCATTACGGATCATTTTCCGCATATTTACGAGACCTGCCTCAAATTCCAGATCGACATCACAAAAGAACCCATACCGGTGGTGCCGGCGGCCCATTACATGTGCGGGGGTCTCCTCGTGGACAGGGACGGCCGGACCAACCTGGACAACCTTTATGCCGTGGGGGAAGTGGCCTGCACCGGATTGCACGGCGCCAACCGGCTGGCCAGCAATTCCCTTCTGGAAGCCCTGGTCTTTGCGCGTCGGGCAGCCGGGAATGCTTCGGAAAGTCTAAAGAAAAGGGGGGGGGAGCCTTTGCCCAGGGCCCCGAAATGGGACCCAGGGAGCGCAACCGACAGCGAAGAGATGGTGGTGGTATCCCACAACTGGGATGAGATCCGTCGGTTCATGTGGAACTATGTGGGGATTGTACGGACCAACAAGCGGCTGGCAAGGGCCCGGACGCGGGTAGAGATTATTCAGAATGAAATTCGGGAATATTACTGGAACTTCACCATTACGAGGGACTTGCTGGAGCTTCGCAATCTGGTCGAGGTGGCGGGCCTCATTATTGAGTGTGCCTCCCTGAGGAAAGAAAGCCGGGGTCTTCAGTACAATCTGGACTACCCGGCCAGGGATGATGTCCATTGCCGAAGGGACACGGTTGTCTGGTTATAAGGTGACCCGAGGAGGGCCGCCTCCAGGAGAGCGGAACCCGGTTTGTCCCGGTTTCGGGGACCCCGCGGGCCTAATGGAAATGGCGTTCCCGCATAAACCCGAGGAGTTGCAGACCTGTTTTCACGGCCGTGAAAGCGATCCCGGTCCCGATGATGGCGAGGGCAAGATAGAGCAGTCCGAAAAAGATGCAGTGCCCGACGTCCCACGCCCATTCAAAGCTGAACGGTGTCATTTCAATTCCCCCAACCAACACCGGCCGTTATTCCGCGGCCGCGTTTAATTCTGTTTCTCTTGGAAAGACCGGCAGGTATCGGTAAGCAAGCGAAAATACCAGAAACCCGTAGCCGACGACCGCCAGACCGACGCCCCATTCCTGCCATGTGGGGAGGTAGGACCAGAACCTGTCAAAGGGCATGACCGGGATGGCAAGCGTGACGATGATAAACACAAAGCGGTTCAGCACCACGCCCGTACAGTTCAGCAGGCATGCGAAAATAAGCCATCCTTCATGTTTCCGGGTCCTGGGAACCATGAGGATGACAGCGGGAAGAACGCCGCAGGCGATGATTTCCGCGGCCACCAGCCAGGCGCCATAAGGCCCTTCTCTGTAAAAATCCATGAATTTCAGGCCTGCATCGGGAACGATGCCGTTGAGCCATCCCAGCGTATCGGCGATTTTCAACACCATGTACAGGGACAAAAGCCATGCGGAAATCTTGGCCAGCGTCTGGACGGCTTCGTCCGGGACAAGCTTTTTCCGGCCCAGGAACTCCGTGAGCTTGGTGCACAGTATCGTGAAGCAGGGCCCGGCGGCAATGGCGGACAGGATAAAGAGAAAAAAGGTCCATGGCCAGATATAAAAACCGCCTCGGGCCGCAAAAGGCCGCCCATACATGACGCCGAACATCCCGCCCAGGGAACCCTGGTGAAAAAAGGAAAGGAAGGTCCCGGTTGCCGCGAATACGGCCATGATTTCGTGGAGGTTGTGTCCGAAAAGGCGCAACCCCCGGATTTTTCCCAGTTCCCTGTTTTCAAGAATAATGGGGAGAAATTCGATGGCCAGCACCATGGCATAGCAGGTGATACAGAAAGAGACTTCCACCAGCATGGAATGGATGTTGGCGTGCCAGAAAATAAACCATCCGCGAATGGGTTGACCGATATCAATCCCGAGCATGGCCAGGGCGCCCGTATAACAGAGAAACCCGATGATCACGGCGGCGTTGATGATGCCCTTCAGCTCTTTTTTGCCGATGATGTAGGTGAGAAACCCGGTAAAAAAAGCCCCTGCCCCCAGGGCGATCACCGCCAGATCAAAGACGATCCACAGGGCAAAAGCAAAGATATTGCTCATGTTGGTTTGATTCAGTCCTTTTATGAGGCAGAGGATGGCGGAGATGCCGCCCCAGCCAAGCAGCGCAAGCCAGGGGAGTGTCCACAAAAAGAAGACCTTCGGGGAACACCTTTTTACGCCTTCCGGTATCAATGGCGAGTCCATGTGTCAATCCTCCCGATAAAACCGCCCTTCGGTTTTATGTTGAAACCCTCGCGATAAAGTCCATTGATGATCGCGTTCGCTTTCCCGGCTGTCCGGCTATACCGGCTTGAATTGCCCCGGGAGATAATTATCGGCCAGTTTTCTTATCCAGTTCTTTTTGGAGAGATAATAAACTTTCGGCTTGGTCTTCAACCGCTCCAGCAGCCTGAAGGCATACGGGCTTTTGATGAGTTTCGATACCTTGTGCCTGGGATTGTTCAGGTCGCCGAAAGTGATGGCCTGGGCCGGGCACGCCTCGGCGCAGGCGGGGATGTATTCACCTTCTTCGAGTTCCCGGCGGCCTTCCCCGTAGGCCCGGGTTTTTGCCCGCATGTATCGGTGATGGCAGAAGGTGCATTTTTCAACCACTCCCCGCATTCGGGGAGACACCTCAGGGGAGAGATATCGCTCCAGCCCTTTTTCTCTCGGGAAATAGGCGTCCCACCAGTTGAAATACCTGGCATGGTAAGGACAGGCCGCCTGGCAGTATCGGCAACCGATACAGCGGGTATATATCTGGCTCACGATTCCGGTATTGAAATCGACTGTGGTTGCGGTGGCGACACAGACGGAAACACAAGTGGGATGGTGTCCTCCATGGCCGTCTTCCTCGCAATGCATGCAGGGCCGGGGAAAATAGGAGACTTCCGTATGGGGAAAGTCCTTTCCGTTGGTGATCTTATAGAGCTGCATCCACGTGATGCTGCGTTCCTTATCCGATTCATCGCTCCTGACGGACACGTTGTTTTCGGCCGCGCAGGCGGTCATGCACGTCCCGCATCCGGTGCATTTATCAAGATCGATGACCATCCCGAATCGGTGTGCCCCGTGGCCTTGTTTTTCTTCCATACAGAACCTCGTATCGATTCTAAGCGCTTGTCGCGGCGCCAGGCAAAAAGTCTGAATATGATCTCCGGTACACCCGGTCCCGCAGGATTCCGCTACCGAAGGAGCGTAAATTTTCCGGGCGTGTTACGCCCTTGCAATCCGGACCGGTGTCTGCCACCAGGCCGGTTGCCCGCTCAAGGGGTCTTCACCCGCCGCGATCAGGTCGTTGGGGTTTTCCCCTTTTCCCTGTAAAAATTCGTCATAGGCGGTGTGTCCGAATCCCAGAGGAAGGAACACATATCCGGGCATCGCGCCCTCAAAGAGGTTTGCGCGGACATGAACACGACCCGCCGGAGATTCGATGACGATCCGCTCTCCCTGCCGGATATGGTATTCCGCTGCGGTCTTTGGATGGATTTCGGCAAAGGAATCGTTCTTCAACAGCTGGGTATCAAACAGGGTCTTCTTGAGAAACGGCGGGTCCGGGATCCAGCCGCTGGCAAGGTTGATCATTTCATATGGGACCATCAGGAGAGGATAGCTGGACGTCTTCAATTTTGCCTGGGAAATTTCAACATGCGGCATAAAGGCCTCGTCCCCTTCCACACGGATGCCCGCCTTTTTCAGATCCGTTCCTCCTCGGACCGCCAGCTCAATGGCCGAGCTGAAAAATTCAAATTTTCCGGAAGGCGTCTTGAAAATGGTTTCCCAGTTTTTGTACGTGTGAACCGGCGAGTACCAGAGGCCTCCGGACAGGAGTTTTTCCCACATTTCGTCAAAGGTTTTGTAATCAGCGGTCCGGTCCGATCCGATCCTTTGCTCTTCCCATGCGGGTGTGGATCCGTCGTAATGCACGCGTCCCCGTCCCGATTCAAAAAGTCCCTTTGCCCGATCCTTCAGTACCGAGGTGAAATTTTCCCAGGGAAATGCGCGGGCCACCGAACCGCCAACGCTCTTGGCGAGCCGGATCAGCACATCGCCGGTATGCCGGGTCTGATAGAGGGGATCCACAACCGGCCGGGACAGGCCGTAGAGGGGGTACTGGAGCCCCCTGGGCCATGCAATGTCATCCGTTTTTTCAAGATACGTATGATCCGGGAGGACCAGGTCGGCCATGTTGGCGGTCTCATCCCGGTACGGCGAGAAGCTGACGATAAACGGGATTTTTGCCAGGGCCTTTCGGAAGGCCCCCCCGTCCGGCAGGGTGAATGCGGGATTGGCCGAGAAGACCAGAAGCGTGTCAACGGGAGACTCCCCTTCGGCAAGGACCGTGCGGGACAGGCGGTTCAGCAGGCTCCGGCTGAAGGGGTACCGCCGGCTCCCGGCCTGGTCCAGGCGTCCTTTCTCAAGTCCCGCCCGGGCAATGGCGTCCATGTCGGGCTCCGGCAGGGGGCTCAGGGGAAGCGGTTCATGAACAAGAACCCCGCCGGGCCGGTTGATGTTTCCTACCAGCGCGTTTAAACCGAGGATCGCCATGAATTCAAGGAGATCCCCGTTCAGGGCGCCCTTCCCCTTGCCGCTGATGGCGACGGGGGATTTGGCGCGGGCGAAATCCCTTGCCAGGGCCACGATATCGCCGGGCTTGAGCCCGGTGATGCGGGCGACCTTTTCCGGGGCGTATTTTTTAAGAACAAGGGTCCTGAAACCGGTGTGTGATTTTCCGTCTCCGGAACGCCAGTCATTGAATCCAAAGGCGTAATGGTCGACGAAATCCCTGTCGTACATTCCTTCCCTGACAATCACGTGGGCGATTCCCAGGGCGAGGGCTCCTTCGGTCCCCGGCCTGGCAGCCACCCACTGATCGGCCTTGGATGCGGTATTGGAAGCCCTCGGTTCGATCTGGACAATCCTCGTGGATCTTTCCTTATGCTCGGAATGCCACATTCCCCAGGCATTCAATACGCGGCCCGGCGCACCCCATCCTTCCAGCAGGCCGCACCCGAAGCTCAGGATGTAATCCGCGTTTTCAAGATCGTATGCCATGGGCGCTTCCGTGCCCTGCATCAGGCGGCTCGCGGTTTCATAAGTTTCTTCGGCGGTGGGGGTCCGCAGGTAGTTGGGACTTCCCACGGCCCGGAGGAAGCGCTCGATCATGAGAGACATGGTCGTCCCGCGTGTGTTTCCGTCCACGGCGGCGAGAGCGTTGACCTGTCCTTTTTTTCTCAGGGTGGACAGCCGGCCGGAAAGGATCCGCAGGGCCTCTTCCCAGGAGATATTCGTGAATTCACCGGCACCCCTCGGGCCGACGCGTTTCATGGGGCCGGTAAAGCGGATGCTTTTATCATAAAGGAGCTGGAGTCCTCCCATGCCCACGGGGCAGATGCCGCCGGGATTGACCGGGTAATCGGTGCGGCCCTCGATTTTTACCGCCCGGTCGTCCACCTTGCGGACCTTTATCCCGCAACCGCCGGGACAGAGCGTACAAACGGAGGTTTCAAAGGAGAACGCACCCGTTGGAGGGACCGGCACCCATGGCCAGTTCTGCGTCCATATGGCGATATCATCCGTCAATTTCCATGGAATCGGGGTGAGTTGCAACCCCACAGCACCGCCCACGAGAAACTGGATAAAATTTCGTCTGGTTATTTCCATTGCTCCTCCATCTGAGCGCCGGGCGGAACGCGACAGTCAAAGGCCGGCCATTCCGAGAGATCGCATTTCCTGTCGCCTATTTATGGCACACGAAACAGGCATTGTTCTCTTCATGGCCCGTCTTGGTGTGGCATTCGGCGCAATCATCCATTTTCATCCGGTCCCACGTATTTGTTTTGTATCCGGAAATATGTTTTCCCCATATGTTGATGCTGTATCCCGTGATGCGATTGGCCCGATAAGGGGGAAGGCGGTCGGTCTTTCCATGATCTCCATGACAGGAACGGCAGGCCATCCCGCCCATCTTTACATGGGCGACGTGGGAAAAATAGACGCAGTCCGGCTGGCGGTAATAGGACCGCCAGGGGACCTCCTTTTCGTTGGCCACATAGTTTTTCAAAAAGGCCTTTTCTTCCGGTGATTCCCCAAGCGGTGATTCCGGATCATCGTGGCATTCCATGCACTTGGCAATCCCGGGAATTCCGGTGAAAGTGCCGTCTTCCCGGAATTCGTGGCAGAAAAGGCATCTCTCCACCGTTGAATCCCCGTCGATGCCGTCCACTTTTTCCGGGTCCATGTGCAGGGCGTGGCTGAAATTCATGGGCTGGGGCTGAGACGAGTAAAGCACCACGGGGAAGATGACCCATCCGGCGATGAGGGCGCCTGCCAGCCCGACCAGGAAGAAAATTATTCCCTTGGATGCGGCCCCGAGGTCCAGCCATGGAGGAATAAACTCCTTAAGGGAAAACCCGTTATTCCTTGATGAGTTCCCGAGGGAACTTGCCGGCGTTTTCATATTGATAAGCCTCTTGTCCAGGACCCGGAGAAGCCGCCCACCCCAATCGCCACCCGGCCCTTCCGCCGGGACGCAATCAATGACGTTTCCCGTCCTGTTTCATGGGTTTTGATTTGATTAACAAGGAGTTAACGGTTTCCGGTATTTACCTGTTAT
>CAZCVB010000072.1:0-10577 GCA_964501805.1 uncultured Desulfobacteraceae bacterium
TGGTGGCCCGGGGCGACCTGGGCGTGGAACTGCCGCCGCAGCGCGTTCCCTTTGCCCAGGATGAGTTGATCCACCTGGCCAGGGCCCACCGGAAGCCCGTGATCGTGGCCACGCAGATGCTGGAGTCCATGATCGAACATCCCCGGCCCACGCGGGCGGAGGTCTCCGACGTGTCCAACGCGGTCCGCGCCGGGGCCGACGCCGTGATGCTCTCCGGTGAAACCGCGGTGGGGAAATACCCGGTGGAGGCGGTGGAAATGATGGACGCCATCGCCCGGCAGACGGAGGGGACCCAGTGGCGGCAGGGGGCCTTCGGCGGGTTCGTCCGGAAGGATCACGGCCGCCCGCCGGTTCCGGTGGAGGATGCCCTGGCGGAATCCACGGCCCAGTTGTCCCGGGATCTCCTGGTTCGGGCCATCCTGGTCATCTCCATGAGGAATCATTCCACCGCCGTGATGAGTTCGTCACGGCCCGCGGCCCCGATTGTCGCGGCCTCGCCCGATCCGCGGGCCAACCGGATCGCGAACCTGTTGTGGGGCGTCATTCCGGTGACCATCGATCCGGCCGACCTGAAGCGTCCCCGGTCCATGGCAAAGCGCGTCTGCAAGGCCCTGAGTCTCGCCGAAAAGGGCCAGGTGATCCTGATGGTAAAGGGGTTCAGCAGCGAGCCGGGAAAAAATACGCCGAGCGTTACGGTCATCACGCTCTGATTTCAACCTGAATTGAATGCTTCAAATCGGGAATCGCTCAATTCAGCTTCATGTGTCTCGATATCCGGCCCCAACAGACTCACGCATCTCCAGCCCCTCCTTTCGGTTTCCAGAGAGGATGGTGTTTTCTCGCCCAGGCCGACGTGACCTTTCCCTCGAACATCCCCCTCAGGGTCCCGGGATTGGCCAGGAGCCCCAGGTAGACGTGTGCCAGGACCATGAGGATGAAGACAAGCGCCCCGATGACATGGAGGCAGTGGACCGCGGCGAGGACGTTTTCATCCCCGGTAAAGAGCGCCGTGATCCCCGTGATTCCCATGAAGATCCCCATCAGGAAAAGGACCCACAGGTAGATCTTCTGCCCGGCGTTGAACCTCCCGGCGGGCAGGTCGCTTCGTTCCCCGAAATAGCCCCCCAGTTTTTTCAGCCATTCCAGGTCTTGTCCCCCCATTACCGCGTCCCTGGCCCAGATACAGGAGGCCACGATCAGATTGGCGACGAAAATGAACCCGCAAACGTGGTGGAATACCTGGATGCGGCCCAGCGCGTCCGAGGAGACGGGCAGGGACCAGAAGGTGCAAAGCCCGGTCACCGACTCCGTCCCGGCCATGAGCAGGAGCGTGTAATGAAGGACCCGTTCCAGACGGCTGAACCTCGGAACGGTGGGTTCCGAGGGATCTTCCGGCACCCGTTTGGGACCGAAGAGGATGTAATGGAGCAGGAGGAGGGCGAAGACGATCAGGATGGCCCAGGCCGCAAGGGATTTCAGGGTGCCGTTCTGAAAGGCCATGAACCCGATCGCCCGGCGGGTGAAGCCCAGGAAGGCGGCGTTGGTCTCCATGACCGGCCTTCCATCGTCCCCGAAGAGCCGCACCATGATTTTTTTGAAGAAAAAGTCGGATCCGGCCCCGTGACAGTCCGCGCAACCCTTTGCGCCGAGCCCGTTTTTAGCCGGTCCGATATCATGGCTGTATTTGAAAACGGAGCCGTACGGACTGTATTCATATGGGGCCTTTTCCATTGAACTCCACGTGACGCCGTCCGTGGTGTACCGGTCGCCGTCCACGAAGACCGCCTGTTTCCCGTCAAGGGACGCCCCGCCCTGCTTCAGTTTCAGGGCCACGGAGGCCAGCAGCGCCCGGATCTCTTCGGGGCGGTTTACCTCCGGGAACCCGTCCCGGTTGTCATCCCTTATCTCTTTCAGCCGGGGGAAATTCCCGTCCGGGTCGGCCGCGTGCTTTTTCCACATCATGAAGATGTCCTTCATGAGCGGCTGGTTGATCCCTTTTCGTCCCTTTGTCCGGATGCCGACCCATCGCGTGTAGACCCGGTTGAGGGGATAGATCTTTCCCTTGTACCACCCGAGGGTCGGCCGGAACCGGAACAGGGGCTGGAGCCCTTCGGGATAGCTGTGGGCCTCGCCGTAGTAGTTCCACGGCTTCATGTCGGGCCCGTAAAAGGACCACAGCCGCTTGGTCGGCGGCCAGATCCTCGGGCTTGTGTTAAAGACGGAGGCGTCCTGGACCAGGGCCGCTTTGACCTGGCGCCACGGGATGTGGCAGGTCTGGCAGGCGATCTTTCGCAGATGGACCGGCGGAAGCCCCTTGTGCCGGATCACGGGCGCGTTCAGGATCCCCTTGAGGTGGCAGTCCTCGCAGCGCCGCATGGTGTTGTCCAGGTCGTCCCGGACGAAGTCGCCGGGATCGTCCCCCTTCCCGAACTGGTGGACTTCGCGTCCCCGGATGCGGGGATCCTCCGCCGTTCTCGCCGCCACGTGACAGTCGACGCACCGGATGCCGGCCCGCACGTGGACATCGCTCCGTTCGCTGTACGATTGTCCCCTCTTTTTCCAGTCGGACTCGCGGTGGCAGAAGAGGCAGTTTTCGTTAGGCGTCTCCCGGACGAGGGGCAGGAGGACCTTCCCGTCTTTCCGGAAACGGGAAAGGCGGTAGGTGACCTTTGGCGCCTGACCCTTGATTACGGCCCCCTCCACGTCCCCGAACCCGCCGCCCACGGTGGCGGCCCAGCGGTAGTTGAGGGCCATGATCTGCGCCTTGCGTTTCGGGTTGTCATATCCCTCGAGGTGGCAGATGAGACAGTCGGCCTCCAGCACCCCGCTTTCGGCCCACTTCGCCTTGAAGTAATCGCCGTCCAGGCCGTTCGGTCCTCCCGGGAGGATGCCGTTTTTCGGGTCGGCCGCAAACGTGTCGTAACGGTTTCCGTCGCGGTCGTATTCGACCGGGCCGCCCCCCGGATGACACCCGCCGCACATGCGGGCGAAGGTGTAGGACGTAATAAACCCGATCTGCCGGGATGCCGTGTTCTCTTTCCGCGCCAACTGCGGGAAAAGGGGCCCGGGGCTTCACCATCTGCCCCCGTACTGGCCCGGGCCGGTGCACCAGGGATAGGTTTCGGCATAGCCGGGAGACATCTTTTCACCTGCTCCCTGCTGGAAATGATACCCCTGGGTGATCTTTTTGTAATCATGGCACCTCCCGCAGGTCTTCTCCGGGCTGTAAGGGACGTCCGCGTTGGTTCCCTTGACCGGGTTGATGATCCTGCCCGATTCATCAAGCAGGTAGAAGGGGGGACAGACGCCCATGGCATCCTGTTTGGCTTTTTCATATGCGTTACCCGGCGGCGCGGTAAACGCGGTATTTGCAAGGAAGACCAGGGATAGGACAGCCAGCAGTCCTACGTTACGGACCGTGCGGATTCTTTTTTCCATGGTATAGGCCCCTTATTAAAAATAGAACTTTGTTTGTAAAAATCCCCATTGTACCCCCGGAGCGCTACCGGTATTCCGGATGAATTCCCCGGGGAAGAACAGACAATAACCGCCCATGAGATGACACCAGGACGTGGGATCATAATAGAAGACCATGTCCAGCTCATGGCCCAGTTCCCTTCCGGATCTGCCGGTCGGGTCCCTCCGCTGAATCCTTCCGGGGAAATACCAGGCGTCTTTTTTTTCATCTAAGGTGAAATAGTGATACTCGCCACGGAGACGGAGATCCTTTTTTGGCCTGAGCACGAGATCCGTCCGGTATTCCCTGATGTTGCTCCAGAAGAAGAGGTTGATCCAGCCGTAAAGGACCCTGTCCGACCCGCCGAACACCCCGTCAAATGTGCCGGAGGTCCCGTCGTGGGGGTTGTTGTCTCCGGAGCCGTTGACGAAGCCGAACATGAGGTGCGGGTGCCACGGGAGGCCGAATGTGTACCCCAGCCGGGTGGCAAGACCATGGGCACGGATCCTGTCCCCTCCCCTGTTTCCCAGTTGCTGGACGAAGGTGATCGCGTAGTCACAGTTTCCTTTTGTTCCATCCAGTCTGAAACCGAAGCTGTGTGAGTTGAGGTCCCCGATTCCGGTTTCCCCTTTTGTTTTTCCGCGGGTGTCTCTTTTGAGGATATAGAAGAGATCCAGATTCAAGGGGATTCCCTTTATGGAGGTATAGCAGGCGTAGGCGGTAGGGCCGGGCATGTGCCGGTTGGGCCAGCGGTCGGGATCCCGGATGATGTAGCGACCGACAAAGAAATGGCTTTCAAGCAAGGGATTGTGAATGATCAGCCTGGCGGCGTCCCATACGTAATGGCCGGTATTCCCCCAGTTCCCGGCCCCGAAGATCCGGTGGTCGCCGAATGTGATCTGTTGCCGACCGAAACGGAATTTAATCTCTTTAAAAAGCGCGAGATCCAGGTATCCCTGGCGGATATCCATGTCGTCATGGTAGGGATTGCTTATTTTGAAGTCCTTATCGTCAAAGGGACTTCCGGATATACGGCAGTCCTGCAACTGGAGGAAGGCCCCCAGTCGATCCCGGATCCTGAGATCAAATCCCAGGCGCAGCCGACAGAGCAGGAAGTCCTCGTCGGCCCCGGTTGCATAGGATTTCAGGTTGTATTGTCGTTGAAGTTCTCCCCGCAGGCGATAGGTCCCGGAGACGGAAAGTGTCGCCGTATCCCCATGGATCGGGATCCGGAATGCCGGCCGTTTTTCCCGGGGCGTGCCTGTCCCCGCGCATGCCGCATGCGTCGCCGTCAATGCCAGAAACAGGACCGCCGCAAGGGTTTTCATGGGATACTCCTATTTACTCCGTCGGGGAAGCCGCCTCCTTCCCCGCCAGGAACCGCAGGGCCTTTCGCGTCCCCACCGCCAGGCTGTCCATGCCCGAATAGACCACCGGGATCACGATCAGGGTCATGAAGGTCCCCACGGCAAGCCCCATAGCGGCCACGACCCCCAGGGGGCTCATCCGCTCCAGGCCCACGGCCATCTCGAAGACCAGGGGCGTGAGTCCCACGATGGTGGACACCGTGGTCATGAGGATGGGACGGATCCTGAGGCGCACGGACTGGATGATGGCCTCCCGCCTGGGGACGCCCTGTTCCCGGGCCTCCAGGATAAAATCGAGCAGGAGAATGCTGTTGTTGACGATGGTCCCGCCCAGGAGGATCAGGCCCATGGTGGCGGGCTTGCACATGGGTTTGTCAAAAAGCAGCAGCCCCCACATGGCCCCGGCAACCGCCAGTGGAATGGCGGCCATGATGGTGACCGGATGGCGGAAGGACTTGAACATGGCGAGGAGGAGAAGATACAGGAGCACCAGGCCGATCCGCAGGGCCCTGCCCATTTCCTGCTTTCCGGTCTTCATGTTGGAGATGGTGCCGGACATGTCGATGCGGTAGCCGCCCGGTATCGGAATCTTCCGGATCCTTTTTGCGGCCATCCCGGCCACCTGGGCGATGGTATGGGCGCGGTTGACGCCGGTGATGTCGATGGTGTTGCGGAGCCGCTCCCGGGTGATAAAGGGCTGATCGATCTCGGCGTGTACGTCGGCCAGGCTTCTCAGGGGAACCGGGCCGAACTTCGAGGAGATGTAAATCTCCTTCAACTGGGAAGGGGAATGGATGTCCCTGTCCGCGTATTCCACCAGGATGGGAATGTCGAGGAACCCGCGGAGGCGCATGGCGGTAACGGGGATCCCCTTGACCGCGGCCTTCAGCTCGGCGGCGGCCCTGGCGGGAGAGGTCCCGTACAACCGCGCCAGGGCGGGGTCGATGCGGACCTGTTCCTCTTTCTTGTCAACATACCAGCTCCGCCGCACGTCCACGAGGCCGGGGATCCCTCTCAATGTCCGGAGGGTTCGGTCCGCCAGGCGGCTGACCACGCGGGAATCGGGGCCGCTGATGATGATGTCGAGCGGGGCCTTGGTGGTGGAAAGGGGCGTGGCCCCGTATTCGCTTACGCGGAAGGTCTTGACCCCGGGCATCTTCCGGAGGGCCTCCCGCCACCGGTCCTCGATCTCCCAGATGGTGGCTTCGCGGTGTTTCCGGTCGATCATGTGGACGATGATCCGGATCGACTGGGCCGTGGCCCCGCCCCCGCCGAAACTGATCTGGCCCGGTTCCGAGCCCACCACGGAGGAGACCATGCGGATGCCCTGTTCCCGGTAGATCATGTCTTCCACGCGGTTCAGCACGGTCTCCACCTGGCGGATATTGTCGTTGGCCGGGGTATCGACCTCCACGATGGCGATTCCCGTGTCCATGGGGGGCATCAGTTCGCCGCCGATGAGGGGGGGGACGATCTTCATGGTCAGCACGAAAAAGGCGGCCGCCAGGAGGATCGTGATGACCCGCCACCGGAGGGCGATCCGGAGAATGGACAGGTACATGCGGGCCAGGAGGGATACCCCTTTGTCCGTGTACCCGAAGATCCGTTCAACGGGATTCCGGTGTTCATGGGGGCGGGCCAGGAGCCGGGAGGCCACCAGGGGGATCACCGCCAGGGCCACCAGCAGGGAGGCCACCAGGGTGGACGAGATCATCATGTTCAGGGGCCGCATGACCTGCTGCGTATATCCGCCGGCGAACATGACGGGGACCAGCACGATGACGGTGGTGAACATGCCGGCGGTGATGGCGAGCGCCACCTCGGAGGCGCCTTCCCGCGCCGCCTTCGCCGCGTCCGGTGTTTTCATCTCCTGGTAATGGCGATAGATGTTTTCAAGGACCACCACGGACGCGTCCACCACCATCCCCACCGAGATGATCAGCCCGGACAGGGTGACCATGTTGAGGGTATAGGGACTGAACCAGAGGACCAGGAGGCTGGTGAGAAAGGCCAGGGGAATGCTGACGGAGACCACCATGGCCGCGCGGGTGTCGGCCAGGAACACGAAGATGACCAGGACCGTCAGGATGATCCCCTGGATCAGGCTGGTCCGCATGCCGTGGACGTTGATGTCGATGAGGGGCTGCTGGTCATCGGTGATCCGGAACCGGATATCCGGGTATTCCGCCTCGAGCTTCGGGAGAAAATTCTTGAAGGTCCGGATGGCGGCCACAGTGGGGCCGTTGTCGGGCCTCAGGATGTTCATGGCGATGGCCGGGACCCGGTTTCCGTGATAGAGACTCCGCTGTTCGTGTTCCTCCAGGGAGACCTTTGCCACGTCGGAGATGCGCAGGTACCCTTGTCCATCCTTTTTGATGGGAAAATCCCGGATCTGCTGAAGGTTTTTGAACTCTCCCACGGTCTTGACGAGGTATTCTTTTTTACCGGAATAGATAACGCCGGCGGGGGCGGTGATATTCTGCTCGGCAAGGGCCGCCAGTACCTCCGGAAGGGAGACGTGGTTGGCGGCAAGCCGGTCCCGGAGGATCCGCACCTTGACCTCGGGCCGGTGCCCGCCGAAGACGTCCACGTCCGCGATGCCGGGAAGGGCCAGGATCCGGTCCATGATCCGGTTGTCGGCCAGGAGCCGGATCTCGGAAAGGGTCTTCCGGGATCCCGGCCTGGGAGAGAGCGCCACCGTGAGCAGGGGGCGGGTGGCGTCGGTGATCCGGTAGATGCGGGGCTCCAGGATGTCCCCGGGAAGGTCCGGGCGGATGCGGCTGATGGCGTTCTGCACGTCCTGGACCGCCTCGCCGATGGGTTTGTCGTAATGGAACTCGGCGCTCACCGAGGAGACCTCGTCCCTGGAGGTGCTGATCACCTTCTTGAGGCCGCCCAGGGTATTGAGTTCCTTTTCGATCACCCGGGTGACCTTGTCCGCCACGTCCCGGGCCGCGGCGCCGGGTTCCACGGTGATGACCACCACCTGGGGCGGGGCCGTGTTGGGAAAGAGATCCGTGGGGGTCCGGAAAAAGGCGAAGGCCCCCAGGCTCACCACCACCAGGATCAGGGCCAGGATGGTGTAGGGATTTTTCATGGAAAAGCCGGTGAGGTTCATTCCCGCACCTCCACCCGGATTCCCGCGGACAGGTTGGCCCATCCCAGGAAGGTGCTGGTCACCACCCGTTCTCCCGCCCTGACGCCCCTGACGGCCACATCATCGCCGCTGGAGGCCAGCAGGGTCACGGGCCGGGCCGTGAGGCGGCCGTCTTTTATCACGAAGACATACGGTTTCCGGCCCGGATTTTCGATGATGGCGGAATTCGGCAGGATGGTGACGTTCCTGATTTCCCGGGTGATCACGGAGAGCGGCACATACTGGCCGAAGGAGATCCCTTTCGCCTCTTCAGGGTCCAGGTAGACCTCGGCCCTCAGCATCCGTGCCGTGTTCAGGGCCGGGTAGATGTGGGAAAGGCGGGCCTTCCGGTCTTTCCCGTTGCCTGCGTAAGTCACCGGGAGCCCTTCCCGGATCCGGTCCAGGTCCTGCTGGGGGATGTCGAACGCCAGTTTGACCCGGCTTCGGTCCTCCACCACCAGGAGGGTTTTCCCGGGAGCGGCCAGGTCACCCGGGTCCGCCAGCCGGCGGGTCACGATCCCGTCGTACGGGCTTTTCAGGGTGTAATAGGTCAGCCGGGTCCCGGTGCCCGCCTTCCGGTGTCCGAGGGAGTCGATGAGGTGCCGCAGTGCGCGGGATTTGTCCTTTGCCGCCGCCAGCTTGCCCTGGTATTCGTTGGCGCGGTCCGCGGTCCCCTCGGCCCGGGACCCCGGGATATCCTTTTTTTCGGCGAGGACCCGGTCCCGCTCCGCTTCCCGCCGCCAGTAGGCCAGGGAGGCGGCCAGGGATTTGATGGCGGCCTCATTGGCGGAGAGTTCGGCCCGGGCCTCGGCGATCTGCGAAGCAACGGCCTGGATCGCCTTCCGGGTTTCCCGCCGGTCCAGCGTTATCAGGGTCTGTCCTTTTTTTACGGGGTCTCCTTCGTCGCAGAGGACCCGCTCGATGGTGGCCGTGACCCGGGACGAGATGTTCGCGGCGTTTGCCGGCTCCGCCACGGCAAGGTACGCGATGCGGACCGGCAGGGAACCCGTTGCGGCCGTGGCCGCCTGGACCGGAACCGGTCTCATCCCGTATCGGGGCGACTTCCGGAGGGCCGCCTGTTTGTGTTTTACCAGCGCCCGCCCGCCGGCCAGGAGGCCGGCCGCGATGAGCAGGATCAAGAGGATCCGGATGATCTTTTTCATTCTTCTTCTCCAATGGCAAGGTGCAGTTCCGCGATGGACGTGTTGTATTCCGACAGTGACCGGTAATAGTTGGTCTGGGAGGTGAGAAGGGCCGCCTGGGCGTCCAGGACGTCCGTGATGGAACCCCTTCCCAGGGCGTACTTCTCCTGTTCGATACGGAGGGATTCCTTCCCCTGTTCAATGGCCGTTTCGGAGGAGCGCACCCGTTCGAGGTTGGAGGCGATATTGAGAAGGGCCGTTTCCACGTCGAGGCGGATCCGGAGATCCAGCTTCCGGAGGCGCTCCTTCAGCGCGCGAAGCCGCCTCTCTTCCTTCCGGATACGGGCCGCGACGCTCCCGCCCCGGAAGATGGGGAAGTCCACCATCACCCCCACCCGGCCTGTGTCCTCGGAATCGTCGGCGCCGGCCTGTTCCGTGGCGGATCCCAGGGCCCACCGCCCGCCGTAGCCCCCCTCCAGCGACACGGTGGGCCGATGCCCGGCCCGGGCCGCGTCCACGCGCCGGGCCTGCGCCTCTGTTTCGGCCTTGAGGGCCTTGTAATCGGCGCGCGCCCGTCTTGCGCCCGCCAGCGCCCGTTCAAGGGGTATGGTGACGGGAGAGAGATGGAGGGTTCCCCGGACCGTCAGGGGCGACGCCCGGTTCTCAATCCCCAGGAGATTGGCCAGGAGCCGGTGCTGGATATCGAGGATGTTCCGCTCCCTCACGAGCCGCTGGTGGATATCCGCCAGGCGCACCTCCGTGCGGAGCAGGTCCACCCTTGCCGCCCGTTGCACGTCCATCAGGTCCTGTACCCGGTTTTCGTGCCGTTTCAGGGTTTTTTCGGAAAATTCCAGGGATTCGATCACTTTTTTCCGGGCCAGGATGGCGTAAAACACGCTGGAGACATTGAATATCACGGCCCTTCGGGTACGGGTGAGCCGGTGAAGGGATGACTGCCTGAGCAGTTCCGACGCCCGGATCTCGCTGGTGATCCGTCCGCCCGTGTAAAAGGGAAACCTCACGACCACGTCCCCGGCCGCGAGGTTGTCTCCATAGGTTCCCGGTTCCATGGGGCGGCGTGCCGGCACGAGCCGCTGATCATCCATGTGGCGGGTATAGTTTCCCACGAGGTCCACATGCGGCCACCGCTGGCCCGCGACCTCGTCCACGCCGGCCCGGGCCGCCGCCGCGTCCTCGCGGGCCGCCTGTATGTCGGGATTGTTCCTGAGGGCGATGGCGAGGCAGTCCCGAAGGGTCAGGGGAGCGGCGGTCTTCCTGTCCAATGAAGCGGCGGGACACGGGGCCGGACGTGCCGTTCCGCTCTCCGCGGAAACGGCCCCCGGCCCGGCGACGAAGGCCAACAGGAGGAGTCCGGCCGTCAGAAGCGGGACCGTCCGGTTGCGTTGCGGGATCATCTTTACTCCTTTTCCGGGTGTTCCCGGTGAGAACCGCGCCGTGCGCGGCCCAGGTCGCCG
>CAZCVB010000073.1:0-10528 GCA_964501805.1 uncultured Desulfobacteraceae bacterium
AACACGGTGGTGACAGGATACCAGGCCCAGGAATTTCCCATGAAACAGCGTTTTGACTATGTACTGGCCGATGTGCCCTGTTCGTGCGAGGGAAAGTTCAGAAACAGGGGGGCAGGCGACTGCTACAGGGACAACAGGGGCAGGGAGAGGCTCCCTGAGCTGCAGAAGAGAATAATACTGCGGGGTTTTGATCTCCTCCGTGAGGATGGACAGATGCTTTACTCAACGTGCACCTACAATCCGGACGAGAATGAGGCCGTTGTAAACACCCTGCTGCAGGAAAGGGACGCGGAACTCCTGCCCATTTCAGTGAGTCTTGATGTTGAACCCGGGATAACCCAATGGAAAAGTAAAAGCTATGACAAACGCCTTGGAAATGCGGTCAGATTCTATCCCCACCGGGTCGATTCGGTGGGGTTCTTCATGGCCAGGATTGGCAGGAGAAGATGACCGGAGGCGGGTCCTCGGTTACCTGAACGAACGGTTCGGGATCCCGGAGAGCGTTTTTGACGACTACCTGCTGTTCCGGCGGAGACGCGGGTGGCAGATGATGAGGAAATGTGACGCAACGCCCCGCGCCGCGGGTCTCAAGATCGCCAAGGCGGGGATGCGGGCCTTCCGGAAGATCGGCGCCTTTGTAAAACCTTCCACCCGGCTGATCCAGTCGTTCGGCGGGCTGGCGACAAGGGCGCGGATTGAGATCGACCATCATGAACTGGCGCGGCTTGTCGACGGCGGTGAACTTCTGCTGGACCTGGACCTGGATACGGGCTATGTCATCCTGGAGCTCAAAGGGAGCGGCGTCCTGGGCCTGGGGTTTTACATCAACGGCCGCCTGCGGTCCCAGCTTCCCGTGAAAGAGATCCGCCGCGCCATGCTGACGGGACCGGCAGGGGCGGATCGCAAAGAAAAAACAACGGCGTGAACACCCCGCTGCACGGGCGCTTGTGTCATCCTGAACCAGGCGGAACAGCCATCAAAAAAGAAACCGGAGGCGATTCATCATGCTGAGCAGAGAAAAACTGGAAAGATATGCGGACGTATTGTTGTGGGGGCTTCAAACGGCGAGAAAGGGGCGGTTCAAAAAGGACGAGATCGTCCTGCTCCGTTTCGACCCGGCGGCCGTGGGGCTGGCCGAGAGGCTCCAGGGCCGTCTCCTGGACATGGGCCTGAACGTGGTCGTCCGGCCGGGCCTGTCGCCCGTCATGGAACACCAGTTCTACGACAAGTCCAATGACCGGCAACTGGTCTTTCTGACGCCCGGTGAAAAACAGCTTTATCAGAATCTCAACGGGAATATCTATCTCCATGCGCCCGAGTCCCTCACGCACCTGAGCGACATCGATCCCGCGCGGATCGGCAAGGCGGCCGTTGCCAGGAAACCCTTCCGGGAGATCCTTCAGAAGAGGGAAGAGCAGGGGACCTTCGGGTGGACCCTCTGCACGGTGCCCACCGGGGAACTGGCCAAACAGGCCGGCCTGACGCTCCGTCAGTACGCGGGCCAGGTGGTGCGGGCCTGCTATCTCGACAAGGCGGAACCGGTGGCGGCCTGGAAACAGATCCACAAGGATGCCATGGCCATCAAGCGGTGGCTGAACCGGATGGACATCCGGTCCCTTCGCGTGGAATCAAAGCGCACGGACCTGGTGATCCGGCCCGGAGAGAAGCGGAAGTGGATCGGAATCTCGGGGCACAACATCCCGAGTTTCGAGATCTTTCTTTCCCCGGACTGGCGGGGAACGGAAGGGGTCTATTTTGCGAACCAGCCCTCTTTCCGGAGCGGCAACTACGTGGAGGGGGTCCGGCTGACCTTTGAAAAGGGGGTTGCGGTCCGGGCCGAGGCGGAAAAAGGGGAAGGCTTTGTCCGGAAACAGCTGGCCATGGATCCGGGAGCCGCCAGGATAGGGGAGTTTTCACTCACCGACCGGCGGTTTTCGCGGATCAACCGGTTCATGGCCAATACCCTTTACGACGAAAATTACGGGGGCCGCCAGGGAAACTGCCACGTGGCCGTGGGGGATTCCTATTCCGACACCTACTCGGGCGATCCGGCAAAACTGACCCGGGCCATGAAAAAGCGGCTGGGATTCAATGATTCGGCACTCCACTGGGACCTCGTGAATACCGAGAAAAAGACCGTCACGGCCCGCCTGGGAAACGGCAGGCGCAAGGTCATCTATGAAAACGGGATGTTTACCTGTTGATCCGCCATGCCCTTATCCACGTCCCGGTATCGGCGCATGATGGACATGGTATTGCCGTGGCGGTGAGCCTTCGAAGGGAAGACGAAAATTTTAACCACAGGAATATGTTGGGATATTTCGAGGATTTATCCGCCTCAGGCGGATTATAATTTGAGACTGACGCCGAAATCGGGCAAAAGAGGGCGTTTTTCAAAGGTCTCAAGGTGTGATCCCGGCCCGGGCCATCTCTTCCCTGACGCTTTTGATGTTTGATTTTACTTTGTTAATCAGGGTGGATGAGGGATATTTTTCAAGCAATGAATTAAGTAAGGCGAAGGAGGCCTTCAGGTACTCCGCCTTCTTGAGCGGATCCGGGGTCTTGCGGGCCGCAAGAAAGAGCCGGGCCGCCCGGTTCCTGTCCCGGTTGATGATCCCCCGGATCGCCCGGTCCCTGAGCGCCGCCATGTCCGCGTCGGCCGGCCGGTCGTTCAGGTATGCATCCGCCCGGGCCACGGCCTGTTCAAAGGCCTCCTGTTCAATCAGGTGGGAGACGGCGTCCAGCGTCTCTATCCGGGAACAGCCGGGAGAGGTCTTCTCCGATTCAAACTGCGATTCCGCCTTCTCCACACGCTCCAGGGCCCGATCGATTTCGCGGGCCTCCGGGCCCTCCTGGAGCGTCAGGCGGTGTTTAATCAAGAGGAGTCTCGCCTCGTCAAAGGCGTGCCGTTCCACCAGGGAATCGACCCGGCCCATGAGGCGTGAAAGGGGGGAGTCCGGGGCCCGGGATTCCTCGACGCCGCCGGTTTCCTTTCCGCCCGCAGGGGCGGCGGGCGGCCCTCCGGCGACACGCTCCTGCCGCCCCGCCAGCTTTTGATCGACCCTTTTCAGGACCTGTTCCCGCTCATCCAGGTCATCGACGAGCCGGTTCCGCACCCGGCGGGCCGCCTCCGGGTGCCCCAGTTTCTGCTCCCATTCCGCCAGCCCGGCCCGCAGGGATATAATGTCGGGCGCGGTCCCGATTTTTTTCGAGATTTCCCGCGCCAGTTCCGCCGCCTCCTTTACCATCCCCTGGTTTCCCAGGGCGAGGGTGAATGCCAGGGCCACGCCGGGGGAGAGGGCGTCCGGGCCGTATTGCTCTTTCAGCCGGGCGCACCGGCGGATGACCCCCTTGAAATCGCCGGCCAGGTAATCCGCCATGATCCTGTCCCGCTCTTTGGCCAGCTCACGCAGCAGTTCCGCTGTTCCGGGGGGTTTGGCGGTGGAAAAATAACGTTCATCCAGCCGGCCCAGCCCCGAAAACAGGGACCGGACCAGTCGGCGGTATTCCGCGTCCGACAGGGGGCGGGCGCCTTGAGTCGCCGTTCCGGCCGCCGTCTCAAGGGATTGGTAGATGTCCAGGAGTTCCGCGGCCAGCCGCCGGTCGTCCGGGGAGAGGTCTTTTTCGGAAAGAAGGCGGCCGAAAAAGTCGATCTTCCGGTCGATCACCCCTTTCGGAAACAGGGGCGGCTGTTCCACGGCCCGGGCCGGTTGCGGCGGCACGGGCGGTTTCCGATAGACCGGCGTGCACGAGGTCGCCGTCCAGAGTAGAAAAAGAAACGCGATTGGAAAAAATCTTTTCATTGTGTTTTTGACACCCCCGCGGGACAGTCCTGGCGTCACATCCCGAAACGCCTGTTGTTTTCGGCCCGTCCGAATCATGCCGCAATACGGCGGGGAAGACAACCCCAAACGCAATCTCAGCGCCTTTCCACGGGCTCGAAGCGCCGTCCGAGGACCCAGGTGTCGCGGCGGTACGCGGCATCCGACACCACGGTCTGCGCGTCGGCGGGGGCGGTTCCCTCCGGGGGAAGTGTGAGCGGAAGGCCCGTCACCGGTGACACGGGGACCTGTCTCAAATTGTCATCTTTGCCGGTCAGGTCCACCGAAGGCGGTTCAAATACCACGTCCGCGGGCTGGAGGGAGCCGAGGTACTCCCGGGAACGGGTGATGCCGTTGGCCGTGTCGATCCATAAGGGGAGGGCGCCCGAGGACCCGTAAACGGCAAAGTGTTTTCCCTTCATGGAGCGGTTGTCATCGTACCCCACATAGGCGGCGATCACGTATCCATCCCGGGCATCGAACCCGCCGGACCGGGCGTCGGGAGACGGGATGAACCCGATGAAGCTGGAATTGGTGAACCGGCTGGCCGTGCCGGTCTTGCCGAACAGCGGGATGGGGACGCCGAACACCCGGACCGCCTCCCGCGCTTTCCGGCCGGTCCCGATGTCCATTACCTTCTGGAGGATCCCGGTCACGAGGATCGAGACCCGGTCGGAAACAACCCGCCTCGGCGCGGGATGGTACTGCCAGAGGGTCTCGCCCTCCCGGTCCGTGATCCGGGTGATGATGGGGACCTGTTCCGGGCCGGGGCCGGCCCCGAGGGGATAGGTCCGGCCCGACATGATGGACTGGTAGGCCAGTGCCCCTTCCATGATGCTGATGGAATCGGGCCCCAGCGGGAACGAAAGGACCCGCGCCAGCGGCGCGGAAATGCCGAGTTCCCTTGCAAGGAAAACCACGTACGACAGGCTCACAAGGGTCCTGAAATCCCGGATCCGGCGGAGGACCTGGGGATCGTAACGGGGATAGGCGGCCAGTTGCAGGTAATGGTCTTTCAGGGCGTCCCGGATCTGGTCCAGGATGCCGGACGTCAGGATCCCCTCTATGCGGATCCGGCGGCGGTCCGGCGGGGCGGGACGCCCGAGCAGCCATTCCGCGGTGACCGGGACTTCCCCGCGGGAAAGGGCGTCCGGGTGTTCCGTATACACGATCCCGGCGTCCGCGCCCGCGCCGGGCAACCGGTAGAAACCGCGCGTCAATCGCACCATCCGCCGGATCTCGGCCGGCGTCAGGTCGCTGATCGGCCGGTCCAGGAGCCCCATGAGGCGCTCGAAACGATCCCGCATGTTCAGGTTCTGCGCGTTGAGCCGGGTAAAATCGTATTTCAGGATGTCCGCCTTCCGGACCCCGGCGGCCTTCAGGTCTTGTGCAAAGACGCGGTAGTGCAGACGCCGGACGGCATCGAGCATCTCCATGTCTCCCGTGAAGATGATGTCCGATTCCAATTCCTTTACCGCGCCCTCGAAGGCCGCCTCCATGAGGGCCCGGCGATTGACCACCACCCCCCATCGGTCCCGGATCCGGTGTTTGTACTCCCGGTAGGATTCGTCCGGCCGTTGGCTGAGTCCCACCAGGTCCGTGATTTCCCGGAACTGGCCCGGGTTCAGCCGGTCGGTCAGGTGATACAGGAGCCAGACCGTGGCCAGGTTTTCCGACCTGGCGCCCGCCCACGCCATGGAGACCGTGTCGCTCTTCGGGGTATGGTCCGGCCTGGGGACGTAACCGGTCTGCTCGAACCGGAAGATATCCCGCCTGTTCTGCAGCGGGTCCAGGGGATTCCATCCGAGCTGGAGGGCCGCGGTGTAGAGAATGGGCTTGAAGATGGAACCCAGCTGCCGCCTCGCGTCCACGGCGCGGTTGAAAAAGCGGTTGAAAAAGCCCCCGACCATGGCCTTGACCATGCCGTGGTGCAGGACGACGATCCCGCCCTCCAGTTCCGGGATCCCGGAGAGCACCAGCCTCTTTTTGGGGGGCGGGCCGGGGAGGCGGACGCGCTGGACCGGGACCAGGTCGCCGGGGCGGAAGTTTTGCAGGAACGCGCGGACATGCCTGGAATCAAAGGTGGCCCAGTTCCCCGCCTTCCATTTGATCCAGGCCTCGCCCATGGCCCTGAGACCGGCGTAATCGATGATCCCCCCGCCCTCGGCCCAGGAGACCACCATGCGGCTGTTCTCCCCGTCCGCGGCCACCTGGGAGACCCGGGCCAGGAACGGCACGTTTTCCTCCCGGCTATCCGGCCCCTCCCGGCCCATGAAGTTCCGGTACCGTTCACCGGTCGGGTCCGCTGACAGGCCGTTCAGGCGGACATCCATCAGGGGCAGGCGCGTGCGGATGCTTTTCAGGGCGGATTCCTGCATCTCCCGGTTGACGGAGGTGTAGATGTGCATGCCCGAGGTCGCCGGGTTTTCGATCCCCTGCTCCTCGAGGATGCGCCGGAAATAATCCGACTCCAGCTGATCCCGAACATAGTCGAGCACCACGTTCAGCCGGTAGGTGATCTTTCCCTCCCTGAAAGGGACCTCCCTTGCCCGGGCCTTCAGGTAGCGGTCCCGGGTGATAAAGTGCAGCCTGAGCATGTTGGCGAGCACGTAGTCCTTCCGTTCCTTCGCTGCCCGGCGCGCCGCTTCCTTTTCCGCGGCGCTCTTCTTGATAAAGGGGTTGTACCGGTTGGGGCCCTTGACCGAGCCCGCAATAAAGGCCGATTCCACCAGGTCCAGGTCTTTGGCCTCCTTTCCGAAGAAGTACCGGGCCGCAATGCCCAGCCCCTTGCCGTAGCCGGTCACGAAAAACTGGTTGGCGTACATCTCCAGGATGTCCTGCTTGGTGTATCTTCTTTCAAACAGAAATGCCTGGATCAGCTCCTTCAGCTTGGCCCTGTAGGACCTCTTTTCGCGCCGGAAGATGTTCTTGGCGGTCTGCTGGGTCAGGGTGCTGCCCCCCTGGACCACTTTCCCTGCCCTGAGGTTGGCGATGAAGGCCCTCAGGATCGCCTTGAAGTCGAACCCGTGATGGTGGAAAAAGTTCCGGTCTTCCGCCGCCACCAGGGCGTTCACGAAGTCGGCGGGGATCTCCCGGTAGGGGATGTACTTGCGGTGGGTCTTTTCAAAAAAGACGCCGATGGGCGTCTTCCCGTCGTCGTAATAGACCGGGCTCTCCGACGAGATGATCCGGTCGATGGCGCCCCTGCGGATTCGGGTTTCGGCGTCCCGGGAGACGGTGTAGTAGAAATACCCCAGGTATCCGGCGGGCGCCAGGAACAGGAGGCAGAGGCAAATGAGAAAAATGCGGCGTTTTGTCTTGATCATCACGGGACAGCCGTCCGGCCGCGGGATCCCGGGTTCCGTCAGGATCCACTGCGGCCGGACATGATAATAAACTTTAAATGATACAGATAATAATTTGTTTTTAAATGTACTTTATTGCTATTGCAGCAAGAAATTCATGATCGGATCTCATCAGGGCCGAAAAGTTCCCCGGCGATGAGCTTGCGCCGGAGGATCTCCTTGAGGTCGAGCCCCTTCATGCGGAGGGCCTGTCGGCCGTATTTCATGTTGGCCTCGATCACGTACCATTTTCCCTTGCTGTGAAGCAGGTCCATGCCCACGTCGTCGAACCGGCATTTCCTGGCCGTGTCCACGGCGAGCCGGACGGCGTCCCCGGGCACGGAATCGAAACAGACCCGCCCTCCCTGGTGGAGGTTGGTGCGGAAGTCCGGGCCCCTTCGGATCCGCCAGTAGGCAAGCACCGGCCGATACCGGATCAGGATCACCCGGAGGTCCCTCTCGTGGGGCAGGAATTCCTGGATATAGGCGACGGGGGTCCGGGCCAGGTATTCCGAAAGCGCCTCCGGACCGTCTATCCTGAAGACCCCGTTGCCCCGGGAGGAACGGCGGGGGAGTTTTCCCACGAAAGGAAAACTGAAATCCCGGAGGATGTCGCCGTGATGCCGCCGGTAATAGACCCGGGTCCTGGGATGGGGAACCCCCAGGAGGTAAAAAAGGGTCGTCTGCTTGATCTTTTCATCCGCGTAAAGATAGGTTTCAAGGCCCGGAAAGATCTGTTTGCCCATGGTGCTCAGGAACTGGGCGTAATTCAGGGTCGGATAGAGGATCCGCTTGGCCGTGAGAATGCGTTCCCGGTCGCCGGGGCTGTAATCGTAAAAATTGGGCCTCACGCCGAGGGTCAGGACCTCCGGGACCCCGAGAAGGCGGCTCCCCAGGGCGATCATACGGGTATCATTCGTTTCCATTTTCCCTGCGCCGCTGGTGCGGAGGCCCCTGCCGATTGTCTTCAGGGACCGTCCCGCCGCACCCACGACCGCACCTCCAGTGCCTTTTCATCGGCATCCCGGATGATCTCATCCAGGTCCAGGGTGAGTAGCTGCCGGTCGCGCATCACCGGTTCCCCGTTGATGATGGAATGGATCACGTCGCTTCCCCTTGCCGCGTAAACAATGTGCGAGTACGGGTTGTACATGGGGATCAGGTGGGGCTTGTCCGTGTCCAGTACGATGATGTCGGCCTTTTTCCCCGGCTCCAGCGATCCGGTGATCCCTTCCATGCCGAGTGCCGCGGCGCCCCGGCGGGTGGCCATCTCCAGCACGGTAACGGCGTCGAGGACGGTGGGATCCATGGACTGGAGCTTGTGGAGCTTCGCCGCCGTGTCCATCTCGGCGAACAGGTCCAGGTTGTTGTTGGAGGCGCACCCGTCCGTCCCCAGCCCCACTGCCAGTCCGCGGGCGAGCATCTCCGGGACCGGGGCCACGCCGGATGCGAGTTTCATGTTGCTCTCCGGGTTGTGGACGACCCGGACGCCGGCCTCGGCCATGCGCTCGATGGCGGGCGCGTCCAGGTGGACGCAATGGTCCGCAATGAGGCGCGGGCCCAGCAGGCCCAGGGAATCCAGGTGCGCCACGGGTGATTTTCCGTATCGCTCCTTGATCTGGGCGATCTCGTCCAGGGTCTCCGCCACGTGAATGATCAGCGGTACTTCGGCGTCCCGTGCCAGTTCACCGGCCGCAGCCAGGAGTTCGGGACTGCACGTAAAAAGGGAGTGGGGTTCCACGGCGATCGATACCAGCGGATCGTCCCGCCATCTTTTTATCAGGTCTTCCGTGTAGGCCAGCCCCTTTTCCGGGGGCCCGTAATTGGGAGACGGGAAATCGTACAGGACTTCCCCGGCCAGGCACCGCATACCGGCCCGCCGGGCGGCCCGGGCCGTTTCTTGCTCGAACAGGTACATGTCGCAGAAGGTGGTGGTGCCGGAGAGGATCATCTCCGCGCATGCCAGCAGGGTCCCCAGGTAGACGAATTCGGCGTCCATCCGGCTTTCGGCCGGGAAGATGTAATGGTTCAGCCAGTCCATGAGGGGGAGGTCGTCCGCAAGCCCCCTGAAAAGGCTCATGGCCGCGTGGGTGTGCCCGTTGATCAGGCCGGGAAGGATGAGGCCGCCTTTGGCGTCGATAACGGTGCCCGCGCCGCGCGGGTCCCCGTCCCAGGGTCCGATCTCCGAGATGGTGTCGCCCGTGACCCATACGGCGCCGTTCTCCAGGGCCGTGCGGCCGGGGTCCATGGTAAGGACCGTCCCGTTTTTGATGACCATGTCCACAGGGTTCATGGAAGCGTCCTTTGTGCTATCCGGTGTAAGTCAGCATGATACGGCCGCCGATGCGGGCAGGTCCGAAAGGATCCTCTCCCACAGGGCGGAGAGCGCGGGGCCCGACTCCCGGGCCGCGGCAAGGACATCCTCGAGGGAGACCGGGGCCATCCGCCCGGGGATGTTCACGTTGGTGATGACCACGATGGCCATGACCCGCATGCCGCAGTGGACCCCCACGATGACCTCGAGGACCGTGGACATGCCTACGGCGTCGGCGCCGATGATCCTCAGGAAACGGGTTTCGGCCGGGGTTTCGAGGCTGGGGCCGCTGAGACCGGCATAGACCCCTTTCCGGAGGGAGGGACCGCCCGCGGACACGGCCAGGGAGATCAGTTCCGGGTCGTACACCCGGCTCATGTCCGGAAACCGGGGCCCGAAGTCATCCAGGTTGGGGCCGGTCAGCGGGTTTTGGCCGGTCAGGTTGATGTGGTCCGTGACCACCATCAGGTCGCCTGCCCGGAAACCGGGGTTGAGTCCGCCCGCGGCGCTGGAAATGAGGAGGTATTCCACCCCCAGCAGGGCCATCACCCGGACGGGAAAGGTGATTTCCCGGGGAGTGTAGCCTTCATAGAGGTGAAAGCGGCCTTCCTGGGCCGCAACAGGGTGCCCGCCGATGTTCCCGAAGACCAGGGTCCCCCGGTGACCCTCTATGGTCGATTCCGGGAAATTGGGGATCTCCCGGTAAGGGATGCGGACGTCCACATCCATCCGGGAGGTGATCTCCCCCAGCCCGGTCCCCGTGATCATCCCGATACGGGGAGAGGTCGTGATCCGCTGTTCCAGGAAACGGGCGGCCTCCCGTATCTTGTCGCGCATGGCGTTCTCCATCGCATTCCCTGGGTTGCCGTGTCCGGTTTTTCCGGCTCCGGAGATCCTTGCGAGCCGGTGTGTTTCCACTTAAGGTACGGCCGCTGAAATGTCAATGAATTCCTTTCGCGTCCGGCAACCGGCCGGGAAATCCTGTCCATCCTGTCGATCCTGTCTGATTCAAAGAAAATATTCGACAGGATTTACAGGATTCACACGAT
>CAZCVB010000074.1:0-2613 GCA_964501805.1 uncultured Desulfobacteraceae bacterium
CGGCTGCAATCCTCCATCATCCCCTGGACCGGATATGCCGGTATCTTCTCCTAATCCCGTCCTTCCCCGGGCAGGGGGAGCAGGGCCTCCTTCATTTTTCAAAGGCGGTCAGCCGATGCAGACCCGGCGGACCTCGCCGATGTCCGTGGTCCCCTGGAACGCCTTGAGGATACCGTCCTGTTTCAGGGTCGTCATCCCGTCTTTCAGGGCCTGCTCCAGCAAGGCCTCGGACGGGGCCGCCTTTTTGATCATCCGTTTGATCTCCGGGGTTCCCGCCATCAACTCATGGATCCCCAGGCGTCCCTTGTATCCTGTTCCGGAACACGCATCGCATCCCACGGGACGGTAGAGGGACAGCCGGGGGCCGAAAACGATCCCGGTGGAACCAAAGGCCTCTCTCCCGTAATCATCCACGATCTCTTCGAATTCCTCCCTGGACGGATGGCAGGCCTCCCGGCATTTCAGGCACAGCCGTCTCACCAGCCGCTGGGCCATCACCCCCAGGAACGCATCCGAAAAGTTGAGGGGGTTGAGGCCCATGTCCAGGAGGCGGGTCACGGTCTCCGGCGCGCTGTTCGTGTGAAGGGTGGAAAAAACAAGATGTCCCGTGAGGGAGGCCTCAACCCCGATGGACGCGGTCTCGCGGTCGCGCATCTCTCCGATCATGATCACGTCCGGGTCGGCCCTCAGAAAGGCCCGCATGATCCTTTCGAAATCAAGCCCGATCTTCGGCCGCGCCTCCACCTGTCTCAGGCCTGCCTGCGTGATCTCCACCGGGTCCTCCGCCGTCCAGATCTTGATCCCCGGCTTGTTGATGTGCCCCAGCGCCGCATGGAGGGAGGTGGTCTTCCCGGAGCCGGTGGGCCCCACGACCAGCACAAGCCCGTAAGGCTGCCCGATAATCTGCTTCATCAGGGAAAGGTTGCGTTCGTTCAGCCCCATTTCATCCAGCTTCATGGCGCCGGCCTTGGCCAGGATCCTCAGTACGGCGTCTTCATAGCCCCCCGCCGTGGGCAGGGTTGCCACGCGCAGTTCAAAGGGGGGAATCCCTTTCCGCTTGAACTTGATTTTTCCGTCCTGCGGAAGGCGCCGCTCCGCGATATCGAGGCCGGCCATGATCTTGATTCTCGAGAGGATCCCCCGCGCCATGGAATTGGGCACCTGGAGGTATTCCTGGCAGACGCCGTCCATTCGAAAACGGATGGTGGTGGTCCTGGTCACCGGAGACGGTTCGATATGGATATCCGACGTGTTCTTGCGATAGGCCGCCACCAGCACCTGATCCACCAGGCGAACGACCTGGCCGGACGCCTCGTCCACCTCCTCCGGCTCCTCCTCTTCCACCTCCTCCTCGAAAGACACGTCCGGGATCAGGGCCAAATCATCTTCCAGCATCAGCTCCGGTCCGGTCGTCTCCAGTCTCTTCTTGTCAAAGAAAGTCCGGATAAATTCCTCAATGTCCTCCTTTACGGCGACGCAAAAATTGATCTTCCTCGCCTTCACCAGCGTCCGGATGTGGTCCGTTTTCCCGAGGTCCCTGGGATCATCGATCACAATCTCGATGGCCCCCTTTTCCCAGCTGAGAGGGACCCACAGCTCATGGAGAAGAAATCGTTTTTTCAGTTGCCCGATCAATTCGACCGGCGTGGGGATTTCGGGATCATAGGTCTTGAACGGGCACCCGTAGAACAGAGAGAGGGACTTCCCGACGGCTTCCCGATGGATCTTGAACCGCTCCATCAGGATCCACTCGACGCTCTTACCGGACTTCTTGGACAGGACCAGCGCCTTCTGCAACTGGTCCGTGGTCACCATCTTCCGGTTCAGAAGGTAGTCATACCTCGATCCGGAAGAGAGGCTTGTCCTGATCGATGACAGTTTCCCCGCGATCTCTTCGTTTTCCGGGTCCAGGTCCCTTGCGGACCGGCAGAGATGAAGCGCCAGGTCCTTCCTCTCTCTCCGCTCCACTTCCAGGGCCAGGCTGAACATGGCCCGCGAACACGCCCGGTCATCCAGATCCTGGCGGCGGATAAGGGCTTCCATCTGTTCCATTGCCCGGGTGGGGGGAGACAGTCTCCAGAAGCAATCCAGCGTTTGATGGATAATCGATCCCATCGGATAATCCAGCCGGAACAGCTTTTCGTACTCGGAGACCGCTTCGGCATAAAGGCCCAGCTCCCTGAAGGCGGAAGCGCTGTCCAGGATAGCCGGAATATCCCGGTCGCTTGAAAGGGTTTTTCTGAATACGGTAATGTCTTCCGCCGTCACCATTCCCGGGTCGGGCCGCTCCCGGTCGGACAGCTCTTTTTTCAGACGCCCGATCGTTTCCGTGATTTCCCGTTGCGTGTCCGGATCCGGATCCATGTTGAACAGGACCTTTTCATAGACGCCCAGGGACTCCACAAGCAGCCCCATGGAGTGATAGATCTGGGCCTCCCGGATCCTGGCGCTCACGGCCGTTCCCGTCCCGGCCTGCACGGTCTTTCTTCCCAACAGCATGGCATCCGGCATCACACAATCCTGCACAAAAAGATTACGTTCGCATCACCCCCGCCCGGCGCCCTCCGGACGATACCGCGTTAGACTGCTCCATTATTTTATTAAATAGCTTCA
>CAZCVB010000074.1:2623-10480 GCA_964501805.1 uncultured Desulfobacteraceae bacterium
AGGCGAACGACCTGGCCGGATGCCTCGTCCACCTCCTCCTCGAAGGACACGTCCGGGATCAGATCCAGACCATCTTCCAGCATCGGCTCCGGTCCGGTCGCGCCCCGGCATCCATCCCGCCCGTCATCTCTTCTTCCTGAACAGCCGTTTCAATCCTCTTCCCGCGCCCGCGTCTTTCAGGGACGGCAACAGGATATCGCAGTTCAGCCGGATCATGGCCCCGGGGGCCAGATTTCCCGTCAACACCATGAGATAACCGGCATCTGTTTTCCGGATATAGACCCGGCCCTTTTCAAAAACCAGGTCCGCTTCCCGGACACCTTCCAGTTCTCCCTCGAAAAATTCGCGCCACGGGATGTTTTCCGTCCCGACACCCATCCCGGGCGAAAATTCCCTGAAAAGAGTTTCTCCGTCAAAGGAGATCCATACGACCCCTTTCACATCTTCCATGGCCAGGATGTCTTTGAATTTATCTTTCAAGAAAATACCCCTCCGATCTCTTTATAAGGGGGAAACCATCGCACCATCCGGTGCTATTCTCCCAGAAGCTGCAGCATCCGGTCCCTGGGACACCGGTTGCTGACCGAGAGGACAATGGTCTTTTCACCGGGCAACAGGATGACATCGTTCGACGCCTCTTTGTCGATATAGCCGACCTTCAACTTTCCCACCCCGAAGCAGGAACCGACCCGCTCAAGGCCGGCGGTCAGGCCGGTCCAGGTTCCGTCGTCGTAACAGACGCGCCTGAGACCGCACCGGTCACCCATTTCCCGCATGAGCCGCTCCTTTATGCGAAAAACGGGATCCCGGCCGGTCTCGCCTCCCGCATCCGGCGGGGTCCGCGATGTCCCGGCGGCCTGCTTCTCCGCCTCCGCTTCCATTTCCTTTCTCGCCTGGGCCTCGTCCTTGAGACGCATGGCCTCAAAAAGGATGGCCTGGACTTCTCCCTTGATCTTTTTTTCCTTCTGGGGACAGGTATTCTGGATGGAAAGGGTAACCTCGTCCCATGAAAAAATCTCGTACGCGGCGGGCAATCCCTGCAGACCGTTGGTCCTCGCATCCATCAACTCGCCCTCCTTGAAAAAGAGGACGCCGTGCCGGTTCAGGGTTTTTTCCATCAGCCGGATGGTGCAGGTCTTCTCTTCCATCTCTATCAATTGCAGGAACATGCCCGATGAGACGCCGTGGAGGGTCCCTCCGTCGGATTCCTTGCGCATGGTGGTCATGATCCGCCTGGCGAGATCATCGATCATGAACGGTTTTTCAATGTACCCGACGGCGCCGCCTTCCCGGGCCAGGCGCTGCATCTCCGGCGTGCTGTATCCGGTCATGATAATCACGGGGATATCCGGGTAGTGTTCCATGATATGGGCCAGGAGCGTGAATCCGTCCACCCGCGGCATCTTCAAATCGGTGACCACGAGGGAGACAGGATGCCTTTCGAGCTTTTCCATGGCAACCCGGCCGTCGCCCGCCATCAGGACCGAAAACGTGTCGTCATATTTTTTCAATCCCTCCGTGAGGGAAAGCAGCATTTCCTGGTCATCATCGACAATAAGGACTTCCTTCAGCATTTCACTCTCCCGATCCTCCCACACGCTCCCGGGCCCGGAGTCAACTACTATCGCCTCAAGGCGATAGCTTGATGGGCCAATCGCCTCGTCGAATGAATTCAACTTAGGCGGCCCGGATACCACCGGCTTTAGACGGTGGTAGTCCGCTTTTGCCCTTACGGGCATACTAAAGTCTTCGCCTGAAGGCGAGGGGTTTTCTCCCATTCCCAGAATGGGACAATAACGCCCGGAGATCGCCGGCCTTCATCATCCATGCGCTTTCACATCGTGCGATGACGCCTTGTCGATGTCCACGATCCTCAATCCACCGACATAATCCATGGCCTCGTATTTCTTGATCCCCTTGATCTTTCGGGCAATGTCGTTCAGCTTCCCGAGCTGTGCGTGAATTTTCCTGATCCGCTCGTAGTTCCGGTCATCGGGTTCCAGGTTGGCCAGGACGTCGCTCACCAGGTTGTTGAGAATCATCAGGGGCTGGTTCAGCCTGTGGGCGACGCCCCCCGCCATCTCCAGTATCCCCTGGAATTTCTCCTGCGTCAGACGCTTTTTCTGGAACCTGAGGCGCTTTGTCACATCCAGGGCCATGGCCCTGATGTATTGCGGCTTTCCCGCCTCCCTCACGAGAAAGGCGCGAAACTCGAGCTGCCGTTTCATCCCGCTGAGGTCCGTAATGCTGAGAAGGGTTTCGCTTCTTCCGGAACGGGGGATGTCCGAGATGAAAAGGCGGAAAAACTCTTTCCGGTCGGGCGCCATCAGGTCGGCCAGCGGCCTGCCCACCAGGGCCTCCCTGGAAAACCCCAGGGATTCCGCCCCTTCGGACTTGATGTCCAGGATGTTTCCCTCCAGATCGAGAAGGATCACCAGATCGACCATGGCGTTCGCGACTTCATTCAGGCGGCCGGCCGCATTATTTTTCTCGGTCTTCTCCGTGACATCCCTTACCACGCTGTCAAGGAAGACCATCATCCCGTCTTCATCAAAGACCGCCCTGGCCGTCACGGCGCACCAGATCTCGCTTTCATCCTTCTTTTTAAACGGAAGGACGATATCCTCCACCATCCCTTTTTCCATGACGGCCCGCACCAGGTATCCCCGGTGGGCTTCATCCCGGTAAAGACCTGTGGAGGCCGCGCCGATCAGTTCGGATGCGGTCTCGAACCCGAACAATCCGGCAAAGCCCCTGTTGCAGAAGACGATCTTTCCCTCCAGCGTTGTCCGGCAAACCGCCACGGGGAGTTCGTCAAGGAACCGGGTGCGCCATCTGTTGTTTTGTGCCTGCATGATCCGATACCCGATCCGGGAGCCGCCCGTTTAAAGGACGCTTCCCAGAGCGGCGAGTTCTTTTGCGTATTTTTGCGACCAGGAGGTCAACTCCCGCCTGAACAGGGGCAGGATATTCCATTCATCGGCCAGTTCTCCGGCACACGCCATGACGGCCGTCACCAGGTCTTTCCGGTCCGCTTTTCCCGTGAATAAAATCCGGCCTTCCGCATACTGGAATTCCCCGGCAAACGGATCCAGGAACGGATACGCATCCGCCTTGGCCACGAATTTCTTTTTCAGCGCCGTGCCGAACGCCCCCTTCAACTTTCTGCGGGATTGTGCCGTCCGTTCCAGGATTCCAAGCATCGACGCGAGCATGTCCAGGGTTTCATTTCCGGGCACATCCTTCCCGCCTTCTCCGGCCGCATCCGGTTTTCCGGTCCGGGAGATCCGGCTGACGTGAAATACGCCCCCGGCGGCCTTGGTTTCCCGGATCAGGCGCTCCGTCCCCCCGTCCGACCGGTCCACGGGCCCGGTGTCCCCGGGACCGGCGGTTCCGATGATCTCGCCGTTCAAAAAAAAGATGAAACCGCCCGCCCGGCCCTTTCCCGCAGTAACGCCGATATACCCGGTGAGGCCTTCCGCCCGCATTTTTCCGACCAGGCCCTCGAGGTCGGTGAACTCGGTGCTGAGATCGCTGTAGAGCCTTTCAGCGGAAGACAGGCCGGCCCAGTAACAGGCCTCCACGGGATCGATGGCATAAACGCCGATGGTGAAACTGTCCCGTGCCGCCCGCTCCGCCAGGACATCCATCGCTGCGGCGCCTTCCCGTTCACCGTCCCTGTCCCGGAAGCGGCTGCTCAGGACCTGGTCCTGGTCGAAGATAACGACGGCCTCTGCGGAGGCGGCCCTGAAGCGGACCCCTCCGGATCCCAGCTCCCCCTGGTAATGCTCAATCAGCTTTTCCGTGTCCACGTAATAGCTGTTGAGATTCTCGATCACCGGCCTGTCCAGGGGCAAAAAAAGCATCTGTCCTCCGCCCTTGCATGAAAAGGGTTACTTCCGTCTCCGCAGCCTTTCGATGGAAAGACGGATACTCTCCTGCATCCGGCTGATGGCCTCGGCCAGATCCCCGATCTCGTCCTTCGACTTGATGTCGATCTCCGCGTCCAGCTCGCCGACGCTGATACGGTCCGCCGTGTCCGTGAGCACGCGAATCCGGCGTGTCAGTCCATGGCCGTAAACCGAGACAATGACGCCGATCAGAAGGATCGATCCCCCCAGGATCGCAAAGACGATGTTCCGGGTGGCCACCGTCTCCGCTTCCGCCCGCTTCGCCATGTCCCGGATGGGCAGCGTGAATTCATCCAGGTACGTGGTGGCCGCCACGATATACCGTGTCCCTTTCACGGGCGCGCAGACCATGAACTTGTCCCGGACCGAACCGTCCTTGTCCTGCCATGTGTAGTATCCCCGCGATTCCCTGCCGCCCCGGACACCGGTATAGACCCGCCAGAATCCCGGAAAATTCCGGCCCAGCGGCTTTTTCAGCCTGCTCATGTCAATGCCGATAATCTTTGGATTGACATGGGCCCAGGTGTGCCAGATACCGTCGGAAGCGGGCAGTTCGTACAGCGCCGTATATCCGGTTCGACCCACCTTATGCACGGCGATCTTCCTGAATTCCGGATCCCGGTTGAATTCCTCCTTTGGCAGGTCGGGATGACTCTGGAGGTAAAGGCGACATTCTCTGGCCACGGTCCTGGCCGTGTCGGCAATGGACCGCTGGGCCATCCGTGTCACCACGCGCGTACTCTCCCGGGTCAGAAGCGTGGCCAGGTGGTTGAACTGTTTCAGGTAGAGGAACCCGGCGGCCGCGATGATAAGAATGGGAATAATAAGGAAAAGAAGGAACATCTTCGCCCGCAATCCCATCCCGCGCCGTTTCGCGTCCGTCGCCGGTTTCTTTTTTTCCTTTTTCTTTCGGCCTGTTTTTTCCGCCTCATCCGCCGCTTCTTCCGTCCCGGCCATGGATGTTTTTTCCACGGACGGCGCCGCGGCGGCCTCGGGTGCGGGCGGCGGAGACGATACCGGTTCGACGGGCGCCTCCGCCGGCCTTTGAACCGTTATGAGATGGCTGCAGGACCTGCACTTGAACCTGGCCTCCGCCCCTTTTATCTTCCCGGGGTCTATCCGGTATTTTTTTCCGCATTCCTCGCAGATAACGATCATGGCCCGCTCCTTTTCAATGTTGTGTTTTCAAATCTCCCCGGCCCGGAACCCATCCCCCAAAACCATGCGGTCCGGGCGGCCCGGAGACGCCCGATATCGTCAACGGGCCTAATAGCCCTTTTCCTTGATTTTTTCGACCATGTTCCGTTTGAAGGTATTCCGCTTGTCTTCCCGCCGGATCTCCCGGGAAAGCAGGTCCACCAGCTCGGCCGCCCCGTAGCCGGGAAACCGGGTGAGGCTGTGCCCCAGGTCCTCCGCCGCGTCCTCGATCAGGATTTCGGCCAGCGGGCCGATGGCGGCCGACAGCTGGGCCCGGAGATAATCGAAAAAATCCCCGTCAAGAACGGAAACGGCCTCCTCCACGGGCTCGATCAGGTCGAGCTTCAGGAGCCTTGAGATCACGCTCCTGGCGGCCCCGGGACTGAGTGACAGGCGGGCGGCGACCTCGGCAACGGTCCTGCTGCCGTCCAGTTCCAGAAGCACGCCCAGCATGCGGCCGTCCAGGGAGACCTCGCCCATCCCTTCCCTGGCAACACGCCGGTACTTCATAAAGGAAATTTCGCCTGGCAAAACGTTCATGGCACCCCTCCCGAGAATTCCCGTGCATCCCGCCGCCGACCGGTGTGGGAACCGCTTTCAGACGATCCGGACCGCCGGCTCATTCCGCATCCCGCCATAATTTGAGTTCGGCGCGGATGGCCCTGAACTCGGCGCGGATGAGGTCCTTGATCTCCTCCACCGCCATGGCGAAGGCCTCATGGGGCGCCAGGGCCGGCGGCGGGGCGGACACCGTATCCTCCCCGACGGCGTCTCGGCCGGCCACGCCTTTTCCGGTTCCGGACGGGGCAGGCCCTTTTCCCCCGCTCCCCGCCCTTCTCCGGTCGACGGCCGCTTTCAATTCCTTGAATTCCTTTACCCGGGACAGGAGGATCCTCTTTTTTTCCGCCTCGGTCATTTCCCCGGCGGAAAGGATCGTCTCCAGGTCCCCGTAGACCGCGCTCAGGAGCCGGACTGCGGCCGGATGGGCACCGGCCTTGTGAATCTTGACGTATTTTCCGGCGGAACCCATAAGCCGGAGAAACATGAGCGGGATCCGATCATCTTCAAAAACCCCCTTGAGGCGCTCGATTTCCGCCATCAACCGTTCCATGATCCGGTCGTCTATTTCCCAGTCCATGGAAAGGAGAATTTCCTTGAGGTCCCCCGTGGGCGCCCCTCCGGATTCGGCACGATCCCCGGATTCCTCTCCATCCCCGTCCCGAACGGCCGGCGCTTCGTTTCCCTGCGCCGCGGCCTCTCCAAAAAGGTCGTCCAGCCGCTTTCCCGCCTCCCCGGCCACCGTATCACCGTTATTGTTCTCCATCCGGCATTCCTCCTACTTCAGTTCCTTCTGGATTGACGCCATGGTCATGACGATAATCTTCTTCAGGGTGGGAACCACGTTTGTCCCCTTCAAGGCGCTGGCGCCGAACGAAGGGGCCTTCAACCGGGAGTTCAGATCCTTCTCAATGGTTTCGAGGGACAGGAGAGGGATTCCCTGTTTTGCCAGGTCCCGCTTGTTGTATTGAAGGACAAGCGGGATCCTGAAGATATGCTTCTGGTATGTGGAAAGGTTCTCCTGCAGGTTTTTGAGTGAAAGGATGTTCTTTTCTCTCCGGACCGCCATGGAATCGGCCACGAAAACGACACCGTCCACGCCCCTCAGGACCAGGCGGCGGGTCGCATTGTATTTTACCTGTCCCGGCACGGTGTAGAGCTGGATCTTGACGTCATACCCCTTTATCTTTCCGATATCGAACGGGAGAAAATCAAAAAACAGGGTCCGGTCCCCATGGGTCTTGATGGCGACCATCTCCGTCTTGATCCGCTGTCGGAATTTTTTGTAGATATACTCCAGGTTGGTCGTCTTTCCCCCTCTCCCGGGACCGTAGTAGACGATCTTGACCTGGACTTCTTTCCTTTTCAGGTTGACAAATGCCAAGACAGGTTACCTCTCAAGTGGAATCCGCTGCTTCATGATACATAAAACGCCCGTCACGGTCCCGGCCGATCCGGGCACCCCGCGCCGGGGCCGGCCTCTCCGGAGACATGATCCGGAAGACGGCGCCCCTTCACCGTCTCACGCGCCAAAGACCTTTTGGATCTTTTCGATGGCCTCCGCCACGCGCAACCGCAGGAACCCGAGGGATGTCTCCACGCCGAAGATGCTGATCAGGAGAAAATCGTCCATCACCTTGCTGAAATGGATGTTCTCTTTCTCCCCCTTGTGAAAAAGAAGCGAAAATTCATCCTCCCCGATAATCTTGGCCATGGCGCTCACCGCGCCGAAGTTACCCGCCGCCAGCGCCGCAAGGGAGTAGACATCGTGGTGCACCTCTCCATTGTCAAAATTCGCGATGATATTGCCCGCCATATCGATCAGGAGGATGCAGTGGACGCCCAGTTCCATGAAATCCTCCTGGAGGATCTCCTCTATCTTTTCAAGCTGTTCCTGGCCAAGCGTGTATGCCACTTTCCTTTCCCCCGTTTCTCATCCGTTTTCCCCGTGCGCACAAAAATGACCGGGGACCTGCCGGCAAACACGTTCTTCCCCGGGGCCGGTCCCTCCCTCTCCGGCGGGAACAATTCCGAGCCGCACGCTCACCCCGGTCCCCCGGCCCCTGAGATTTTCAACGGCAAGGCGGCCCCCCATCCGGAACATGAGCCTGCGGGCGATGGGCAACCCCATGCCCATCCCTCCCGGGCGCGTGGTAAAGAGCGGAACGAATACGCGCCGCATGTCCGCGCC
>CAZCVB010000075.1:0-1377 GCA_964501805.1 uncultured Desulfobacteraceae bacterium
CATGGGTGTCAGGGTTGAAAAGGATTCCATGGGGAGTATCGAAGTGGCGGACGATCGCTACTGGGGTGCCCAGACCCAGCGATCGCTGCAGAACTTCAAAATCGGCGAAGAACGCATGCCGCGGGAGATCATCCGGGCCCTGGGCGTGCTGAAAAAGGCGTGCGCCCAGGCCAACCGGGAACTGGGCGTACTCGACGGGAAACGGGCTGACCTGATCACGCGGGCGGCCGATGAGGTGATCGAAGGAAAGCTGGACGATCATTTTCCGCTGGTGGTCTGGCAGACCGGCAGCGGCACCCAGACCAACATGAACGCCAACGAGGTCATATCGAACCGGGCCATCGAGATGGCCGGCGGACGCCTGGGAAGCAAGGACCCGATCCATCCGAACGATCACGTGAACATGAGCCAGTCATCCAACGACACGTTTCCCACCGCCATGCACATCTCGGCGGCGGAATCGATCCATCATCAGCTGATTCCCGCCCTTTCCCATCTGAAAGAGGCGCTGGACAAAAAGGTGGCGGCCTTTGAAGGAATCGTGAAGATCGGCCGGACCCACCTGCAGGACGCCACGCCCATCACGCTGGGACAGGAATTTTCCGGCTATGCGAAACAGGTCTCCCTCGGCATGGAGCGGGCCGAAAACTGCCTTGGGAACCTTTACCGGATTGCCCTGGGGGGCACCGCCGTGGGGACGGGTCTCAATACCCCGATCGGTTTTGACACCCTGGCGGCGCAGAAAATCGCCGGGATCACCGGGCTTCCCTTTGAGACGGCGGACAACAAGTTCGAAGGACTGGCCGCTCATGACGCCGTCGTGGAGGCCAGCGGCGTCACGAAAACCATTGCGTGCAGTCTCATGAAGATCGCCAACGACATCCGCTGGCTGGCCTGCGGACCCCGTTGCGGGATCGGGGAGATCCGGATCCCGGCCAATGAACCGGGAAGTTCCATCATGCCGGGAAAGGTGAATCCCACCCAGTGCGAGGCCATGACCATGGTGGTCACACGGGTCATCGGCAATGACGTCACGGTGGGCTTTGCCGGGTCCCAGGGAAATTTTGAACTCAATGTGTTCAAACCGGTGATGATATACAGCCTGCTCCAGTCCGTCCGGCTTCTTTCCAACGCGGTCATGAGTTTTACCGACAACCTGGTATCCGGGATCGAGGCCGACCGGGAACGGATCGATGAACTGCTCCACAAATCTCTGATGCTGGTGACGGCCCTGAGCCCTCACATCGGCTATGACCGGGCCGCCCAGGTGGCGCACGAGGCCTTTGAGACCGGCGGCACGCTGAAAGAAACGGCCGTCCGTCTGGGATATATCACCGAGGATGAGTTTGATCGGCTCGTAAAACCCGAGGAAATGGT
>CAZCVB010000075.1:1477-10399 GCA_964501805.1 uncultured Desulfobacteraceae bacterium
GGGGATTTTTATGGATATATTCGGAGCGCTCAAGGATATCGTGGGGGAGGACGCCGTATCAAGAAATCCCGAGGAACTGTTCATGTATTCCCGGGATCCGGGCGCCCAGGTCCCCCGGAAAGCGGATTATGTGGTCATGCCCCGCACCGCGGTCCAGGTGCAGGAAATCCTCCGGCTGGCCAACCGGGAGAAGATCCCGGTGACCCCGTGGGGAGGAGGGTTCACCCTCTCCGCCCTGGTGGTCCCCAACCGTGGGGGCATCGTCCTGGACATGAAACGCATGGACCGGATTCTCGAGGTGAGCGAGATCAACCGGTATGTGTTGCTGGAGGCTGGCGTGTCCCAGGGGGCACTCAGGGAATACCTCAAGAAGCACCATCCACGGTTGCAGCATTCCACTCCCGAGGCCCCGCCCACCGTCACTGTGGCGGGGAACGTCCTGATCCAGGGGCACGGCCATATCTCGCCCCGTTATGGCATCAATTCGGACATGGTCAACGGCATGGAAGTGGTCCTCCCCACGGGGGAGATCTGTACGGTCGGGTCTCCCTGCGTCAGCCCATCCTGGTTCTCCCGGGGGCCCCTTCCCGACCTGGCCGGGCTTTTCATCGGGTGGTTCGGCACCACGGGCGTGGTCACCCGGCTGTCCCTCAAGCTTTATCCCCGTCCCCCCTACCGGGAGGTCCTGGCCTTTTCTTCGGACGACATCGACGCCATTCCCAAGGCCATATTCGAGGCAACGCAACTGGACCTGCTGGAGGATTTTTTCCTCATCATGCAGGAGAAGCCCGACTGGATGAACCACATATTTTACATTATCATCGTATCCGCCCATTTTAAAGAAGAACTGGAGTTAAAGAAGACCGCGTTTAAGGAGATATTCGGGGCGTTCAAAGGGGGCGCCTGTATGACATACGTGGAAGACCTGCATCCGGCGTTGCGGAAACGATTTCTGGATGTGCCGCCTCTGGCCGCCCTGGCCGCGGATTTCAGAAAAGGCGGCGGTTTTGAATACACCGGGGCCATCCTGCCTCTGGACCGTGTCCCGGAGGCCTGGCGAAAGGGAATCGAGATCTCCCATCGTCACGGGATGGTCTGTTCCTACGTGCATCAGGTCCTGACCTGTCACAGCATTATGTTCGGGTTCAACTATTCCTTCAACCGGGCCGACCCGGAAGAAATCGAACGCACCCGGGCGGCACTGGCGGAATCCAATCGCACGGCCCTCGATCTCGGGGGATTGATATGGAAAGGGGAAGTGGATGCCCAGAGGATGACCCTTGACCGGATGGACCCCGAAACGGCGCGGCTCATCCAGAAAATCAAGCGGGTCATGGATCCCAACGGCATCATGAACCCCGGGAACTGGGAGGCCTGAACCGGCCTGATGCCGCGCGTCTGGCGGACGGACGCGGGCCGATTTTTCCCGGAATCTTTTTCCGAACAAGGAGGCCGAATGGAAAGGTATCTTTTTCCTGTGGAACGGGTCTCTTTTTCACCGGATGCGGCCGTCCCGGAGTTAAGTCGGTTTTCGCGACGCGCCCGCCGCGCCGGTGGAAATGAAACGCCGAGGGAAGGATTCACCCTGATCGAAATGATGATCGTGATCGTGATCCTCGGCGTCCTCGCCGCCATTGCCATTAATCTCACCTTCAAGATGACGGGAAAGGCCTATGAGGACACCCTGAAATCCGACCTCTCCCAGGCCTACAAGGCGTCGTTGCTCTATCACAATGATCACCCGCAAGGGAACGTCACTCCCCAGATCCTCCGGGAAAACGGGTATTGCCCGAGCGATGACGTGGCGCTGACCGTGGTGGACGGAAGCATGGACGGCCTCCGGATCACCGCCACCCACCCGGGCGTTCAGGGTAAGGTATACGAAGTAGATCATAACGGCCGAATATTCGAGCAGTAATATCCGGAAAAGGCGGGCGCGAAAATGACCAAAAGGGGGAAATACCTGGTAAAAAAGGGATTGCAGGCCGGACTGACAGCACGATTTCTTCTTGTTACGGTCCTTTTTTCCATGTTTGTGGGATTTGAGGTGTTCATTACCATCTGGCCTGTGGTCTCGGAGGCCATTCCGCGGGAGACGGTGCCGGTGGTGATCCAGGAGGTAATTTTCAGGTTGTGTTTCTTCGCACTCCCCCTGGTGTTTGTCATCGCGGCATTTTCCCTGGTTTTCAGCCACAGGATCGCGGGGCCGGTTTACCGCTTGGAGCAGACGCTCGATCGGCTGGTCCAGGGAGAGAAAGTAGCCCCTCTGGAGGTACGGAAACATGATGATCTCAAGGGCCTGGTGCGGCGGATCAATATCCTGATCCAGCGGGTCGGCGAACCGGAAAAACCGCCCCGCCCGGAGGAAGCCGGGGAGTGACACCCCGCCGGTCCGGAAAACCGTGCTTCCCCGGGATTCCGTTCTTTTCCTCTCTCAAGAGCGGCATGAAGAACGTCCTTCCTGGGCTGGGGGCCTTGAACCGGGGCGGGTTATCCCTTGTAATTACCGGCCGGGCGGAGTAAATTCGGATCGGAAGGCGGTGGAAAATGTTTAGAAAATCGGGGACTGACCCCGGCACGGGCGTCAAACAAAGGAGAAACCGGGATGCTGGTGATTGAGGATTTAAAGGTGCAACTTGGGGACAAGGTCATCCTTGAGGACATCAACCTGGAGATCAAACCGGGCGAGACCCATGTCCTGTTCGGACCCAACGGCTCCGGAAAGACGTCGCTTCTCATGACCATCATGGGATATCCCCAGTACCGGGTCATGAAGGGTAAAATCCAGTTCAAGGGAGAGGACATCACCCACAGGCCCATCAATGAACGGGCGCAGCTGGGGATCGGCATGTCGTACCAGCGCCCTCCCACTATCAACGGCCTCAAGACGCGCCAGATGGTGGAGATCTGCGCCGGTGCGGAAGTGGACGTGGACGGCCTGGCGGAACGGGTGAATTTCAAGGATTTTCTGGAGCGGGATGTGAACGACGGGTTCTCGGGGGGGGAGATCAAGCGCTCCGAACTGCTCCAGCTTATGGCCCAGGGCGCGGACCTGATGCTGTTCGATGAACCCGAATCGGGTGTTGATCTGGAAAATATTACCCTGGTCGGCAACACCATCGCCGCGCTGCTCCAGAAAGGGTATGCCTTTTCCGGTGATGAGTTAAAGTGCAAGATGGAACTCCGGGAAAAAAGAACCAAGATGGGGCTGATTATCACCCATACCGGCTACATCCTGGATTACGTAACGGCGGACAAGGGGCAGGTCCTGTTTAACGGTGTGTTGAGCTGTACCAACAACCCGCGTGAGATTTTCAAGCAGATCGGCCAGTCCGGCTATGGAGAGTGTGTCAGATGCATCGCAGCGAGGAGTTGAAGGAAAAGGCGGTCCGCGCCAGGAATAAGAAGGCCATGATCGGTCCGGACGTGGACCTGGATCAATTCGAAAATGAGCCGGTTCCCCATGGATATCTGGGTGCCGAAGGACTTCAGGCCCTTCCCGAGGCGGAGCGGGAACGGTTGATCATGTCCGGCCTGGATCCCGACGGGAAAGACAGGGGAGGGACTTTTCTCCAGATGGACAGTGAGGTGGTCCACTGCAGCGCCCGGCAGGAAGGCGTTGAAGTGATCTCCATCCGCGAGGCCCTGGAAACATGCGACTGGCTGCGCGATTATTACTGGAAACTGGTTGCCGTGGACATGGACAAGTACACGGCGGCGGCGGAACTGGATCTTGAGAACGGATACGTGATCCGTGCCCTTCCGGGGAGCAAGAGCATTTATCCGGTCCAGGCGGGCCTTTACCTGCACAAGGAAGGACACCGGCAGACGGTCCATAATATCATTATTGCCGAAGAGGATTCCGAACTCCATATCATCAACGGATGCGCCACGTCTCCACACCTGAAGAAAGGCGCACATGTAGGGATTTCCGAATTCTTTGTCAAAAAGAACGCAAAGCTGACCTTTACCATGATCCACAACTGGGCAGAGGAGATGGCGGTCCGGCCCCGCTCGGCGGCCAGGGTGGAAGCGGGCGGTCTTTTTTTGAGCAATTATATCTGCATGAAACCGGTCCGGTCCCTGCAGATGTACCCGGTTACCCATCTCGCCGGGGAGGACGCGGTGGCGCGGTTCTGCAGCATCATCATGGGGAGTCCCGGCTCCGAGTACGACGTGGGCGGGCGGGTTTTCCTCGAGAAGACGGGATGCCGCGCCGAAATCATCGCCAGGACCATCAGCAACGGGGGGAAGATTATCGCGAGGGGACACCTGATCGGCCGGGTGCCGGGGATCAAGGCCCACCTGGAGTGCAAGGGCCTTATCCTCAATGGCGGGGCGATTCGCGCTATTCCGGAACTGGAGGGACATGCCGACGGCGTGGAGATGTCTCACGAGGCGGCGGTTGGAAAGATCGCCCAGGAAGAGATCTGTTACCTCATGTCCCGCGGGCTCAGCGAAGACGAGGCTACCGCCACCATCGTCCGCGGGTTCCTGAGCGTCGATATTCCGGGTCTTCCCGCACCCCTGAAGGCGGAGATCGACCGGGCCATCGAGGAGAGCGACAAGGACATGATGTAGCCTTTCGGGGGCGCTACGGCACACGAAAGGATGCGCCGTTTTCCCCGGAGAAATCTATCCCAGCAGGTGAAGCAGCCGGAAGAGGTTGTCTCCCGCAAAAAGGTGGGCCAGGGTCAGCATGGGATATAGCAGGATGTGATCCAGTATGGCGGTGTGGGCGAAATTGTCCAGGAGGATGATGCCGATCAGCGCCATGGGGCCATACCGTTTGAATCCCCTGAATCCCCGGGCGGCCCGCAGGGGCAGGAGATTTTCAAGAACGTGGGATCCGTCAAGGGGAGGGATGGGGATGAGGTTGAAGATCCCCAGCCCGATGTTCATAAGGACCATGTAGACCAAGACCGTTTGATAGATCTGCCAGGGTAGCAGGATGAAACGGATCAGAACGCCGGCCAGGAGGGCGGCGAGGAGGTTGGAGAAGGGGCCGGCCAGGGACATGAGGATGATCCCTTTGCGTATGTTTTTAAAATAGGCCGGGTTCACGGGGACGGGTTTTGCCCATCCGAAGTTGAAAAGGAAGAGACAGACTGCCCCGAAAGGGTCGATATGGGGCAGGGGATTCAGGGAAAGACGGCCCATCCGTTCGGCCGTCGGGTCCCCCAGCCACAGGGCGGTGCGGCCGTGGGCGTACTCGTGCAGGGTGATGGAGAACAGCAGTACGGGGATCCGGACGATCCACTGGGTGATGTCGATACTCATGAACGTCGCCTCCGGGTCAGCTTATGACGTTGCCGCGCCGGCGCGTGCAACACCGCCGGTGCGGATGTGATATAGGTCCTATACCAGTAAAGGCGAGCTGCGGCAAGGGCGGGGGAGAACCTGAAGTCCCTGCGCAGGGCAAAGGGGGTGCATCTGATGGGAGAGGCGAGGATGCCGGATTTCGCCGGCTCATGGTATCCGGGGAAGGCGGCCGACTGCCGCCGGACCATCGAGGATTTCTGTGCCGGCGCCGGTCCGTGCCCCGGTGAGGGGCGTGATATCATCGGCGGTATTGTCCCCCACGCGGGATGGTTTTTTTCCGGGGAGATCGCCTGCCGCGTTATCCGCTGTCTGGGGGGCCGTGAGAGACGGGACACCTGTATCATATTCGGACGGCATCTTCATCCGGGAAGCGGTAATTTCATCATGACGGAGGGCGGATGGGCTACCCCCCTGGGAGACCTGGAGATCGATTCGGAGGTTGCGGGCGGCCTTGCGAGGGAATTTCCATTTACGGTGGAGACCGCCGCCCGTCATGAACCGGAGAATACCATTGAGCTCCAGCTGCCCTTTTTGAAATATTTTTTTCCGGGGATCCGGATCGTGCCCATCGGCGTCCCGCCAAGGAATGATTCTCTTCGCCTTGCCGAAAGGGCGGTGCAGATAGCGAGGGAAATGGGACGGAAACCTGTGGTGCTGGGCTCCACGGATCTCACCCATTATGGTTACAATTACGGCTATGTGCCAAAAGGGGTGGGCGAGGACGCCGTGCGCTGGGTCAGGGATGAGAATGACCGGCGGATCGTGGATCTGATGCTGGCGCTGGACGGCGAAAGGGTCATCCAGGAGGCCCTTCGGAACCAGAACGCCTGTTGTTCGGGCGCCGCCGGGGCCGCCATTTCAGCCGCAAAGGCCCTCGGGGCGGGAACGGCTGAAAAGATCGCGTATGCGACCAGTTATGATATCCGGCCGGACAGCAATTTTGTTGGATATGTGGGGATCGTATTCCTGGGATAGGAAGTTGCCGGAAAACGGAAACGACCCTGCCGGCGGGGGTATCTTCCGCTGACTTGCCGTGTGGAAAAGAGGTTGCCCATTTGATTTTTTCGGGATGGTTTGATAAATTTAAAAAGTTTGGGAGATTTGGCGCACAGGTCTCCCGTTTGCAGGAAAATGGGGAAAAGGAGCCCGTTTCAAGGAAGGATTCCATGGATAAAGATCCCGAAAAAGGCGGTCCGCCCAAGCGCCGGGAGCGGATCAAGATTGATCTGTTGATTCATGATCTCAAGGTGCCGCTGGCGGTCATCGACGCGGGTGTCTCCTCCATGTTGAACCGAAGGGAGAAATACGGACCGCTTACGGAAAAACAGGAACGGGTCCTGAGGCGGGTTTTGCGGAATACGCGGGTGACCCAGACGCTTGTCAACGACGCCCTGGAGCTGGGGAGATCCCGTGAAGGGATCGTTAACATGGGAGATTCCAGGATCTCGGAAGTGATCGAGCAGTCCCTGGTGGAGATCTTCGACCTGGCGGACGGGCAGACATCCGAGAAGATAAAGGCCTGTTCGGAATTATGCGAATTGAGACGGGTGCTGGAAGAAAAAGGCCTCCTCCTGTTTATTGACGAAGGTCTCTGGTGTCAGCAGGTCCGTCTTGACCGGGCAAAGGTCACCCAGATCCTGCGGAACCTGCTGGGCAACGCCCTCAAATACCGCAGGGCCCGGGTTGAACTGCATGTGGAACGCTCGGACGCCTTTCTCGTACTTTCGGTGAAGGACGATGGGGAAGGAATTCCCGCCACCCATCATGAAAGGATTTTTGAATGTTATTTCCAGATGGATGGGTCCCAGGTCTGCACCGTGAGGGGGCACGGCCTGGGTCTGGCCGGGGTGATGGTTCTGGTGGAGGACCTGGGAGGGGAATTGACCCTTGACAGTGACGAGGGGCAGGGGGCCCGGTTCCAGGTCAGGATACCGATTTCCACCGAGAGATAATACCTGGTGGTTTCCTCCGCCTGCGCCGAAACGGCCTGATGATCCTCCTTGTTATATCATTTTTTCGAGTTCCTCCTTGGAGACCACATAGGTCTTGTCAAAATCCTTCCAGAATGCCTCGTCTTTGGCCTGCCAGTCCGGCCCGAATTTTTTATCAAAGAAAGGCCGAAGCCGCGCAAACCAGGTGCCGTGTTTTTCAATTCCTTTTTTTTGGGCCTCCAGGATGTCCTTGATGTAGACGGTGATGTCCGTTATTTTGTCCTTTGGGACATAGGACTGGGCACCCCCCTTGATCGATTTTACCAGGTTGTCGGCGCTCAAAGCGTGCGCCGTCAACATCAGCGCCGGGATCCCCTTTTGGGTGGCGAGTTCCAGGAGATCATATCCCCGGACCCCCATGATGTCCAGGATCGCCACATCGTAGTCGTTTTTCCGGAGGAACTTCCGGGCGGTTTCGAAGTCGGGAGCCGTATCAACCAGGCACATGTCCAGCATCTCTTCCAGTGTTTCCAGGATATCCGGTTCATCGTCCACGACCAGAATTTTCTTCCCGGCCAATATGTCTTCCATGTCAGGCCCTCCCTGTTTCGAAGTCTGCAAGGTTGGATAACGTCTTATCGGTTACCTGGGTTACATGGTCGTGTTCCCAAAAATCTTGGCTGGAATGGGTGTTTGCGGACTGCGTCTTTCGACGTCCGGCCTTGTATCATGCGGACGGTAACTCAATTTTCGGACTGCATGGACAGATGGAGCCCTCAACCCCGCATAGATTAAGGTTTGGACTTCCCGGATCCTTTTCTCCGCATCGCCGCCGGCTCCATTTTGATGCATGCACCTTGGCATTAATTCAATTTTATACATCGGCAACGGCTTATTCGTCAACTCTTTTTAGGCTTCGGATCCCGGCTGTCGATTTACCCACAGGTCCCCCGTTCTTTCCGGTTGACATCCGAAACCGCATTTCTTAACTTGAAATAAAACCTTTATGATATGGAGACTGATCATATGGATTTTCTGGAGAAGGCAAGGATCCGTCTGGAACACTGGATTACCCACAACGACCATCATCAGGAAGAATACGGCATGTTTGCCGAGCAGCTGGATGCGGCCGGAAAAAAGGAAAGCGCCGCCCAGGTCCGTGAGATGACAGAATTGACCGCCAAGAGCACCGACTGTCTCCGGAAGGCCCTTGATCTGCTGGACCGGTCGTAATCAGGGAAATATCGTCAAAAAGAACCGGAGTAACCTCCCCGAAGTATCCGGCGCGAACGGCCGCCGGAGACCCCCGGTTTTCCCGGTGCTGGTGGCGGTGATGACCCCGGTCATGCCCGAAAATGAGGGTGGCCGGGCCGGGCGAAGAAAGGGAATGGCTATGTGTGAGGCACATGCGTTTATTTTGAAAGACGGAAAGGAAGAAAAGGTCCTGGAAAACGTCGATCTGGTTGAACTGGAAGGCGACGATGTTAAGCTGATCAGTATTTTCGGTGAACAGAAGACCCTCAGGGCCAGGCTCAAGCGCTATAACAACACGGAACGGAAAATCCTTTTTGAAGCCGTCTGATCCGATGCCGGTGACCTGAATCCGGGTGGGAAAAACCCATGAAGCTGGGACTGATCGCCGATACCCACGACAACGTGCCCGCGGTCG